>JAZTXU010000126.1:0-8732 GCA_045636565.1 Acutalibacteraceae bacterium | reverse complement strand
GCAGGCAATTTATCTGATCATTTTGACCCCAAAACCAACACCATAAGATTATCAGAAACTGTTTTTTCAGCAAACTCTATTGCGGCGGTTGGTGTTGCCGCACATGAAGCAGGTCACGCAGTACAATATGCCAAGGGATATGCACCCATAAAATTAAGAACGGTAATTTATCCAATAAGTTCAATAGGTTCTACCCTTTCTATACCCCTTGTTATTATGGGTATTCTTTTCAGTTTCTCTGCCTTGATTGATATTGGAATTATCTTCTTTATTGCAGCCCTTGTTTTCCAAATCGTTACCCTTCCGGTTGAGTTTAATGCATCAAAAAGAGCGATTCAAACCATAAGAGAAAACAATATTTTATATAACGAATCGGATGTTAACGGTGCTAAAAGTGTTCTTACCGCAGCTGCTATGACATATGTTGCAGCGGTTATCGTTTCCTTGGCACAATTACTTCGTTTACTCGCCATCGCAGGCAACAGAAGAGATTAAGAATATTTACCGCAAACTTACTCATACTATTTCGGGTGAATTATTATGGGTAAGAAAAAGACAGGTTTAATACTTTTTTCCATCGGTGCTTCAGGCTACGGAATTTTAGAAATTTTGTGGCGAGGCTTCACCCATTGGTCGATGCTTTGTGCCGGTGGCATATGTTTTGTGTTTTTTGCTGAAATCGGAGAAAAATGCAAAAAATTAAGTATTGTTTCAAAGGCAATTATCGGCAGTTTTGTTGTGACCGCAGTGGAGTTTATTTTCGGGGTTGTTTTCAATATAATTCTCAAGAAAAATGTATGGGATTACAGTAAAATGCCCCTTAATCTTTTCGGTCAGATTTGCCTTGTTTACTCTTGTTTTTGGGGCTTGCTCAGTTTAGCATTCATACCCTTGGCAGGACTTATTAAAAATAAAATTTCTAAAGCATAAAAGGTTGTGTAATCTTGAGTTTTTTGCACAGAACTTGGGCAGAGATTGATACTGATGCCCTTGTACATAATTTCAAAATTATAAAGATGAGTGCTCCGTCTTCAAAAATAATGGCGGTTGTAAAGGCCAATGCTTACGGGCATTCGGTAACCGAAATCGCCCCCGTTTTAGATAAAGAGGGTGCCGATTACTTTGCCGTTTCAAACATTGAAGAGGCTTTTCAACTTCGTGAACTCGGTATAAATAAACCTATTTTGATTTTAGGCTATACACCTGCAAGTTATGCCAAGGCATTAGCCGAAAACAACATCGCACAGTGTGTTTATTCGCTTGAATACGCTAAGGCTTTAAGCGAGCAGGCAGTTAAAGATAATGTTATCGTTACTATTCACTTAAAATTGGATACGGGTATGTCACGATTAGGGTTTGACTGCAGAACAGATGCTCTTACAGAGATTGATTTGGCTATTTGCTCTGCAAAGCTAGACGGATTCAGACTTGAAGGTGTATTTACACACTTCGCCGTTGCAGACAGAACTGAATTTGAAGACGATGGCTTTACGGACAGTCAGTTTGAACGCTTTACTTTGGCAATAGATAAACTCAAAAAAGCAGGTTTGACACCTGAAATCTGCCATTGTTGTAACTCGGCAGGTCTTATTCTTGACAGCGAAAAGCAACTTGACCTTTGTCGCCCGGGTATTATTCTTTACGGCCTCACCCCCTCTTCTTCACTCAAACTCACTCAAAATTTCATTCCGGTTATGACCTTAAAATCGGTAGTTTCAATGGTTAAGGAAATTAATGAGGGTGACACCGTAAGCTACGGCAGAACCTATAAGGCAGAAGGTAAAATTAAAATTGCCACCGTTGCGGCAGGTTATGCCGACGGATATCCGAGAACATTATCGAACAAGGCTTACGTGCTGATAAACGGCAAAAAAGCACCTATAATCGGCAGAATTTGTATGGACCAGTTATCGGTTGATGTTTCTCACATTGATAATGTTAAAATGGGCGATGAGGTTATTCTTTTCGGCAAAGAACTTCCTGTGGAACACCTTGCCGACATTTGCGGTACCATTAATTATGAAATTGTTTGCGGAATAACTCCCAGAGTTCCGCGAGTTATTAAAAAAGGATAACATTTTATGAAAAAATATATTTTATCGCTTGATGAAGGCACAACAAGCGCAAGAGCAATACTGTTTGACAAGAATTGTAACGTGGTATCTGTTGCCCAGCACGAATTCTCTCAGATTTACCCCAAACCGGGTTTTGTTGAACATGACCCACTCGAAATTTACTCAGCACAGTATTCCTCATTAACAGAGGCAATTGCAAAAATCGGAGCAGAGCCAAGTGAAATTGCCGCAGTCGGTATTACCAATCAGCGTGAAACGGTAGTTGTGTGGGAAAAATCCACCGGAAAACCCATTTACAACGCTATTGTATGGCAATGCAGAAGAACCGCCGATATGTGTGAGGAGTTTAAAGCCAAAGAAGGTCTCGAAGATTACATACGAAGCACAACAGGACTTAAAATTGATGCTTATTTCAGTGCAACCAAAATCAAATGGATTCTTGATAATGTTGAAGGTGCTCGCAAAAAAGCACTTGACGGTGAGTTACTTTTCGGCACCGTTGATACATGGCTTATCTGGAAGCTGTCGGGCGGAAAAATTCATGTTACCGACTATACAAATGCTTCCCGAACAATGCTTTTTGATATTCATAAACTTTGTTGGGATAAAAAATTACTTGAAATCTTTGGAATTCCCGAAAGCATGCTACCCGAGGTGAAGCATAGCAGTGAGGTTTACGGAGAAGTAAATATTTTAGGCGAAAACATCAAGGTAAGCGGAATTGCGGGAGACCAACAAGCCGCACTTTTCGGTCAGCGTTGTTTCTCAGAAGGAGATATTAAAAACACCTACGGCACAGGTTGTTTCCTGCTTATGAATACCGGTAACAAACCCGTTAAAAGCAATAACGGACTACTTACCACCGTTGCCGCCTTTACCCCCGATGAAGATAAAACCTATGCACTCGAAGGCAGCGTTTTTGTTGGCGGTGCAGTTATTCAATGGCTTCGCGATGAATTAGGACTTCTTAAAAACTCATCAGACAGCGAGAGATACGCACTTGAAGCCGGCGATAACGGAGGAGTTTATATTGTTCCCGCCTTTGCAGGACTTGGAGCACCTTATTGGGATATGTACGCACGTGGCACCATTACGGGACTCACAAGAGGCAGTAATAAAAAGCATATTGTACGCGCAGCACTTGAGGCTATCGCTTACCAGACTAATGACCTTATAACTGCTATGAAGAATGACAGTAATATTCAGATTTCTGCGCTCAGAGCAGACGGTGGAGCGGCACAGAACAATTTTCTGATGCAGTTTCAGGCAGACATTTCAGCCGTTAAACTGTTGCGACCGACAAGCGCTGAAGCCACTGCACTTGGTGCTGCATTTTTAGCCGGTCTTGCGGTTGGTTTTTGGAAGGATAAATCTGAAATTCTTAAAATACAAATTTCACAAACCGAATTTTCACCCGCTGTCGGCGAATACACAAGAAATGAACTTTTAAACGGTTGGAAATCGGCGGTTGAAAGAACTTTTTCAGACCAAATTCGTAACAATTAGTTATCTTATTATCAAGACAAACTTACAAAAAATATTTCATTTTACGAAAGGAGATTAAATTATGGCTAAGGTATTTTTATTGGCGCACACACCTAATCCCGAACATACAATAGCATCAGCGGCGAAGTTATGTTACAGTAACGTTAAAGCCAGCGAACTTACAGAAAATTTAACAGATGAGCAAGCGGCAAGTTTTGTTGAAATGCTTTCTGAAATAGGTCATGAAAGTCCTATTGAACACGCAAGCTTTACTTTTGGAATTGAGGGAGTTTCTCGCTCGCTTTTGGCTCAAATTACAAGACACAGAATGGCATCTTTCTCTGTTAAAAGTCAGCGATATGTAAGAGAGGGCTGTTTCGAATACGTTACCCCGCCTGAAATCGCAAGTAACCCCGAGGCTTTGGCTCTTTATGAAGAAATTATGGCAGAAGACCAGAGAAAATATGACCGCCTTGCCGAAATTTTAAAGGAAAAACATATAAAAACATTTATGGCAGAGGGTAAAGACGAAAAAACCGCTAATCGCCTTGCTGAAAAGAAAGCTATTGAAGATGCACGTTTTGTGCTTCCAAATTCCTGCGAAACTCAGATGGTTATGACCATGAACGCCCGTTCACTTCATAACTTTTTCAGAATCCGTTGTTGCCGTCGCGCACAGTGGGAAATTCAGGATATTGCAAATCAAATGTTGGCATTAGTGAGTGCAGTAGCTCCTAACCTATTTAAAAATGCGGGGCCTTCCTGTCTTTCAGGCAAATGTTCAGAGGGTAAAATGTCTTGCGGAAAACCCGATGAGGTTCGCGAATTCTATAAAGGATTGAAGAAAAATGGGTAAACTAATAGTAATTGAAGGACTTGACGGAAGCGGTAAATCCACCCAACTCGACCTTCTTTTTGAAAACCTTAAAAAGCAAGATATTGATTGCAAAACCGTTTCCTTCCCCGATTATGACAATCCTTCAAGTACACTTGTTAAAATGTACTTGGCGGGCGATTTCGGCAAAAAACCCGGGGATGTAAACGCTTATGCAGCATCGGTTTTTTATGCAGCAGACAGATACGCTTCTTTCAAATCGGCTTGGGGTGAATATTATAACGCAGGCGGTACTGTTATTGCAGGAAGATACACCACCTCAAACGCAGTGCATCAGGCTTCGAAATTGCCCGAAAACGAATGGGAAGATTTTCTTTCGTGGTTATACGATTTTGAATATGAGAAAATCGCTATTCCAAAACCCGATAAGGTAATTTTCCTTGATATGCCGGTTGAGGTTTCTCAAAAACTTTTAACCAAGCGCTATGAGGGTGATGATTCAAAGAAAGATATTCACGAAAGCGATACAGAGTATCTTGACCGTTGCCGTAAAGCCGCAGTTTTTACCGCCAATTTCTCAGAATGGGAAACCATCCCTTGTGCCGAAAACGGTGAAGCTCGCAGCATAAACGACATCGCAGACGATGTTTTAAAAAGTGTACTAAAATTATACAAATAGGTGCAAATTATATGATTTATATATTTTTAGCTCAAGGTTTTGAAGAGTGCGAAGCATTAGCCCCTTTAGATATTCTTCGCAGAGCAGGATTTAATGTTCAAACTGTTGGGGTGGGTTCCAAGATGGTTTGCGGTTCTCATAATATTACTATTGAATGCGACATTTTGGATACCGAAGCTGTAACAGACAAGCTTGAAGCAGTTATTCTCCCCGGTGGAATGCCCGGTACTCTTAATCTTGAAAATAGTGAGATTGTGCAAAGTTTTATAGATTTTGCTGCACACAACAATTTAATATTAGGTGCTATATGCGCTGCTCCGTCTATTCTCGGTCACAAGGGCTTTTTACAGGGTAAGAAAGCAACCTGCTTTACAGGCTTTGAAAAAGATTTAATCGGTGCTGACGTTGTTAATGAACGTGCCGTGAAAGATGGTAATATTGTTACCGCTTACGGTGCGGGCGCCGCATTTGATTTTGGTTTTTTACTACTTGAGGCTTTGAAGGATAAAGACACCGCAGAAGCCCTCAAAAAACAGATGAGATATTAAAAGAGAGAGGAATGTTAAAATGGAAGAAAATAAAAGCGAAATTAATGACGTTAACAATGATATCAATAGTAATATTGATGATCTTTCAAGTTATTCTCAAAAACCTTTGGATGTGGATTTTATAAACGGTTACGGATTTAAGGTTGCCGATGAAGTCATTCCTGAAACTGAATCAGAAACCGAATTTGATTCTAAAAAAGCTAAAAAGCATTCGAAGAATAAGAAGAAAAACAAATCGGTTGTTAAAAGTGTAATTTGGATTGTTGCCATTATTGTTGTTTCTGTTGGTCTTGCCTTGGGCGTTATTTATGCAGGTGCTGACTATATGGGCATTGGCTTTGGCAGAGGTAAAGAATGTGAATTGGTGATTAAAGAAGGTACATCTGCCGCCCAAATAGCAGAACAATTAGAGGAGCAAGGTGCAGTTAAAGTTCCTATGTTATTCCGCCTTTATGCTAAAATGAAGGGATATGACAGTCAATTCAAATACGGTCTTTATACCTACAACACAGAAGCCGGCTACGAAGCGCTTTGCGAGATGCTTATAACACAAGGTCATAAGGCTGAAAGTGTATCGGTTAAGATTCCCGAATATGCCACTATTGATGATATGGCGGTACTTTTATCTGATGCAGGCGTTTGCGAGAAAGCAGATTTTTACGATGCAGTACAAAACGGAGAATATGATATTTCGTTCGTTAAGGATATCCCCGTTGAGCGCGTGCATTACCGCCTTGAGGGATACCTATTCCCCGATACTTATGATTTCTACTGCTACGATTCGGAAGAGTGTGCTTATTTAGCGGTTAAAAAGATGCTTAAAGCCACCGAATCAAAACTCACAAAAGATATGCTTGAACAAATCTCAAAACGAGGATACACTCTCCATGAGGTTTTAACAATGGCTTCTATTGTTGAGTCCGAATCCGCAAACGGAAGTGCTGAAGACAGAGCAAAAGTTGCTGCAGTATTCTATAACCGACTTGAAGGAAAGAACTGGAATCAGCCAAAACTTTTACAAACAGACCCTTCTACCTATTATCCTTATGGTAACGGCCGTTATAACACATATAAGACCGAAGGGTTGCCTCCCGGACCCATAGGTGCTCCGAGTCTTAATTCAATCAAAGCTGCGATTAACCCCGCGAAAGACTTCAAAGCAACCTATTTTGTAACCGATAAGAATGCTAAATTCTATTTTAACGAAACTCTCACAGGACACAACAAAACCATTGCAGACCTGAAACGTCAGGGCTTATGGTTATACACTCAGTTAGGAAGTTAAGAAATGATATTTAAAAACATAGAGCTGCTCGCTCCCGCGGGTGACTTAACAAGACTTATTGCCGCGGTTGATTACGGCGCAAATGCAGTATACCTTGCAGGTGAGGAATTTGGTATGCGTACCGCTGCAAGCAATTTTGGATACGAAGATTTGAAAAAAGGTATTGAATATGCCCATTCAAACGGCGTAAAGGTTCATGTTGCCTGCAACACAATACCTCACAACTGTGAAATACCCCGCCTCCCCGCTTTTTTGGAAAGCATAAATGATTTAGGCGCAGACGCCATAATTGCCGCAGACTTAGGCACTATCGGAATGGTTAAAAAATATGCGCCAAAGTGTGAATTACACGTTTCTGTGCAATCGGGTATATGCAATTATGAAACTGCAAGAGCGTTTTATGATATGGGTGCAAAGCGAGTGGTTTTAGCACGTGAACTTTCTCTTGCTGAGATAGCCGAAATCAGGGCTAAAACACCAATGGATTTAGAACTTGAAGCATTTGCACACGGTGCTATGTGCGTTTCCTTTTCGGCAAGATGCCTGCTTTCGAGTTATATGACCGGAAGAGATGCCAACCGAGGTGACTGTGCTCAGCCCTGCCGTTGGAGTTATTCATTAATGGAAGAAAGACGCCCAGGTCAACTTTTCGATATAACCGAAACTGACAAGGGCACATATATTCTCAATGCAAACGATTTGTGTATGGCAGAAAACCTTAATAAGATGGTGGCCGCAGGGGTTGACAGTATAAAGTTAGAGGGCAGAGCCAAGTCACATTATTACACCGCAGTTGTTACAAATGCATACCGTGGCGCGCTTGACAGCCTTACAACAGACGATAATTGGAAATGCCCCGAATGGGTAACAGATGAACTTAACAAAATTAGCCACCGTACCTATTCAACAGGTTTTTATTTCGGCGCTCCGCAAAACTCACAAACTTACGAAAACGCAGGCTATGTAAGAGATTATTCGGTTGCCGCCATTGTTTCGGGTTACGAAGACGGATGCATTACCGCAATACTTAAAAATAAGTTTTTGCGTGGACAAGTGCTTGATTGCCTTGAACCGAAATCCGCTCCAATAACTGTTTTAACCGATGAACTTTACGATGATAAAGGCACTCCGATTGAAAGCGCACCCCACCCTATGTCTACAATTAAAATCCCCTTCCCACGCCCCATAAAAACGGGCGCATTACTTCGTATGAAGTCGGAATGAGATTTTGAATTAACCACAAAGCATAAAATTTCATACTTTGAAATTGATAATTTTTTAAAATATAAGTAATTAAAAATCAAATAATGATTTTGTAACTAAAAAACATCGGTGGAAGTCAAAAAACTTCCACCGATGTTGCTGTTTATAGATAGATTTGCAGTTTCATTTTTCCCGACACGAGTGTCAATATAGGATCAACAAATCACAAACATTTTCTAAGTCGCATTAAAGTTAATCTGTTTCGCACGGTTGGTGAACAATCCAATAAGGTTTCAGCCATATTTTCATCCACGCCTATATCTGCAAGTTTGGATTTTACATCTAAATCGAAATACAAAGATTCCAAGCATTTTATATCCGGTAATTTGTTCACCTCGACGGATATTTTTTTCCAGTTGTTTCTTAAAAGTTCTGCCGTAATACCCAAAGCCACATCATTTTCGTTTTCTGACAAAATTTCTTTAGACATATCTTCACCGAAAATGGCAGATAAAAAATCAGCATTATATGTTTCATAATCCCTGAAGCGAACATCCAAACAATTGCATATTCTTTGGTATTCTGCTATGGCTAAAAGTGTACCCACACCAACCTTTTCACC
>JAZTXU010000125.1:0-2663 GCA_045636565.1 Acutalibacteraceae bacterium | reverse complement strand
TTCACAAAATCACATTATGATTAAAGCTGAAGAGTATGAAATAATTTCACGTTTATTAGAAGGTGAATTTATTAACTATAAAAATAGTATTCCTCAAAAATTCAGTTCAACTATTTTAGTAAAACCAAAAGATATTACAAGCATTATTGAAAGAATTTCTTTACTTATAAGCGAACAGATTAAAACACCTATTCGCTGCATTATTAATAAAGAAAAAATTGTATTTTCTTGTGCAAGTGCTTTAGGTAGAGGTACAGATTCTTACGAAATAGAATTAAATGGTGAAGAATTTGAAATAGGATTTAATAGCCGTTTTCTGCTTGAAGCATTAAAAGCAATTGATGATGAAGAGGTTATTTTAAACTTTAACGGACCTTTTTCACCAATGGTTATTTCTCCTGTGGAAAATAATAATTTTTCATATATGATTATGCCTATGAGATTAAACAGACCAGAGGAAAAATAAATGGAAATTAAATTTAAAGGCGATTATATAAGACTTGATGATGTTTTAAAAATAAGTGGTCTTGTTTTAACCGGAGGTCATGCAAAGGTAGTAATTCAAAACGGCGAAGTTTTAGTAGACGGAGAAGTTTGCGATATGAGAGGTAAAAAACTTCGTGGTGGAGAAATAGTAGAATTTAATTCTAAACAGGTTAAGGTATTAAAAGATGCATGTGCTGAATATTGATATTTCTAATTTTAAAAATATCGAAAAATTAAAATTAAATGCCGGAAAAGAAATAAATATAATTTACGGAGAAAATGCGCAGGGTAAAACCAGCGTATTAGAGGCTATTTGGCTTTTTACGGGTGCTAAAAGTTTCCGTGGCGTAAAAGATAACCAATTAGTGAAAATAGGAACCGAAACAGCCGAATTAAATATTTCGTTTTATTCATCCGGCAGAATTCAAACAGCTGAGATGGAAATTCAAAACAGCAGAAAAGTAAGTTTAAATGAAATTGATTTAAAAAATGCAAGCGAGCTTGTAGGAAATTTAAATTCAATTATCTTTTCCCCTACGGATTTAGGTATTATAAACGAAGGTCCTGCAGCAAGAAGAAAAATGCTTGATTTAGGAATTGGTTTTATATACCCTGCTTATATTGAAAAAATTAGAAATTACAACCATATATTACAGCAAAGAAATGCCTTATTAAAAACAATTAAATATGACTATTCTATGTATTCTTGTCTTGCAGATTATGATTTTTCATTAAGCAAACAAGGCGCTGAAATTATAAAAATTAGAAAGAATTATGTAGAACTGTTAAGACAAGAAATCCCAAATATTTATGGTGGTTTAGCCGACGGCACTGAAAAAATGGATATTTACTACGAAACCACCGGCGATGAAAACACTTATGAGTACGGATTAAAACTAAAAGCCCAGGAAAAAGAGGATTTGAGAAATATTTCAACCTCAGTTGGTCCGCACAGGGATGAATTAGTTGTAAATATTGAAGGAAAAGCGGCAAGAATTTATGCTTCTCAAGGTCAGCGCCGTTCAGCGGCACTAACATTAAAATTAGCGCAAGCCGCAATAATGAAAAATAAAACAGGCGAACAACCTATTGCCCTTTTAGATGACGTGTTAAGTGAACTGGATGAAAAGCGCCAGAACTATATTCTTAACCATATAAAAGATTGGCAGGTATTTATAACCTGTTGCGACCCATCTCACATACAAAGACTGACCAAAGGAAAGGTTTTTAAAATTGAAAACGGCGAGCTTTGTGAGGATTAAATAATGTATGTAAAGCTTGAAAACCAAATTATATTAAAAACCGAAACGATTATAGGTGTATTCGATATGGATACTACCACCGTTTCGAAAAAAACCAGAGATTTTTTAAATAGAAAAGAAAAAGAAGGCAAAGTTATAGCGCTGGGATATGATTTACCTAAATCGTTTATTCTGTTAAGCAGCGGTGAAATTTATATAACACAGCTTTCAACAACAACTATTAAAAAACGTATAAAAAACGGATTAAAATAAAAGGAGAATAAGATGAGCATCGATATTAACACACCGGTTACAGAAAGTTATGATGAAAACTCCATACAAGTCTTAGAAGGATTAGAGGCTGTAAGGAAAAGGCCGGGTATGTACATCGGTTCAACCGGTGAAAGAGGTTTACATCATCTTGTATACGAAATTGTTGATAACGCAATTGACGAAAACCTTGCCGGATACTGCGACAGAATCAACGTTGATATTTTAGACGGCGACGTAATAAGGGTTGCCGATAACGGCCGTGGTATACCTGTTGGTATTAACCCTCAAAAAGGTATTCCTACCGTAACGGTTGTATTTACCATTTTGCACGCAGGCGGTAAGTTCGGCGGTAACGGATACAAGGTTTCGGGCGGTTTGCACGGTGTAGGTGCCTCGGTTGTTAATGCCCTTTCTTCTTGGCTTGAGGTTGAAATTAAAGACGGTAAAAATATTTACAAACAGCGTTATGAAAAGGGTAATATAGTTTCTGACCTTGAAATTATAGGCGAAACAAACGAAACAGGAACAATAGTTACCTTTAAACCCGACCCGGATATTTTCACCGATACAACTGTATATGATTACGATACTCTTCTTACAAGACTTAGAGAGCAAGCCTTCTTAAACGCAGGTATCAGAATAGTTTTAAGTGACCAAAGAAAA
>JAZTXU010000124.1:0-28487 GCA_045636565.1 Acutalibacteraceae bacterium | reverse complement strand
ACGCTTTGTTAGAAGATTAGAAATCACAACAAATTCAAGTTTTAGTGAAAGTTTTCCAATAGATTGCAGGTTGTTTTATGTTGTAAGCGGTTGCGGAAAACTGCAAATTGAAGACAAAATTTACACCCTGCCTGTTGGTAGCGTTATGTATATTAATTCAGGTGTGGTTTATAAAATTTTATCGGTTGATGTTACATATTTAGCTATAAATTTTGATTTTACAAACAATAATTCACATCTTGAAGCACCAATACCGCCGATTAAGGCAACCGATACTGAAAACTGCCAAACAATTGAACAGTGCAATTTTGAAGATACACCATACTTTAATAATTTTTGCAATTTAAATGATTTAATAATTTTAAAAAAAGATTTAGAAAAAATAGAAAGTGAATATATAAATAAGCTTCCCTTCTACCGCGAAAAATGTTCAAATTTGTTACAAGAGATATTAATAACCATAGCTCGAAAAAATGAAAAAAGAGCAATCAAAGAAGATGGATTTAATATTGAAGAAATAATAAATTACATTCATCTTAATATTGAAAAAAATATTACGAATTTTTCTTTATCTGAAGTTTTCCATTTTCACCCAAATTATATTAGTCAGGAGTTTAAAAGAAATATCGGTAAACCTTTGCACCAATTTGTTTTAGAAACCAAAATTTTAACCGCGGTTTCACTAATGGAATCAGGCAACAACAATATTGCTGAAATCGCAAATTTTTGTGGATTTTCAGATGTCAATTATTTTACAAGATATTTCAAAAAAATAATTGGTATCACACCCGGAAAATATATAAAAAGTTGTAATGAAAAAGCATAATAAAACTGCACCAAAGGTTATTAACCAATGGTGCAGTTATTTTAATAACTATTCATTTGAAATTTGTTTAAAAAGACCATAAACATTCGTTGCACTTGCCACATAGGTGTCTAACTTTCTGTTTTCACCATTCACACATTCGAAAATGCCAAACTTTTCAAAATAATCTAATATATCTTCAAAAGTTTGTTTTGCAAGCTGCAAATTATAATTTTTTAAAGTATCATAAAGCCACACAATAGGTGTTGCCCAAAAAGCACCGTTTTGATATGTTTCTTCCTTAACATAAACAAAAGTCCTTTCCCAGTATTCGCCTATTGGCAACTGCCTTAACTGACCGCAATAAACAACTTTATCGTAATTATCAGCAATCCATTTGTAAATTCCTTTTTGGATTTCCTGAGAAATTGGAAAACCGATACTCACAGCATAACAAGAACACCATATATCAGTTTGAGCACAAACCTCAGTTGCGGCCTTAAACATACCATTATCCTGTAAAAAGGTATCAACAAAATTATTTTCAATATTTAATGCGGCTTGTAAATATTTATCGTTTGGCAAGCCAACGGTTTCAAGCCAGAAACTAAGTTCCTTTTCAGCTCTCCATAATAGCAAACTTTCAAATGCCAATTCTCCACCTTTGCTCACTGTATCGGTAAATCCATATGGTGAATGAGGGGGATTTGAATCGTTTAAAATAAAGCCTTTATCGCTTTTTGGTAAACAGTCAATACCCTTGCACAAAGCATCTTTCCATTTGAGAAATAATTCCTTCGCCTTATTTTCATCAATTGTTTTTAAATAACTATTTGCACAAAGAATTATAAAACAACCGTTATCCAAATTAGGAAGTGCCGGGAATGAATCATCACCTGCGGTATAAACCGGATTACATTTTGTATACACGCGGTCGGGAATCCAACCATCCGCTTTTGCTCCGTCCAATATGTATTCTATTGCCTTTTCGATATCCTCATCGGGAATTAGATCTCGTGCGTATTCGACCATATAAGCAAAATCTCGAGTCCACAAGGCGGGATAATCGCGTTTACCGTCAGGAGTATATAAATTTACACCGGTGCCTGAATCAATTATACTACCCTCTAAAATTTCTTTAGTTTTTGTTTTAATATCAAACATTTTAAACTCTCCTTATTTAAGGTTTCCAGCCGTAAACATTTAAATCAATCGTTCCGTCAGTTCTGAAAATAACCCCTTCATCAATGAGCATTTGTTTTTGAACATCTCCACCACCAAATACAAACGCATCAGCGGTTTTACCTTCACGATTAACAACACGATGACAAGGTATAACACCGGGAGCAGGATTATTATGAAGTGCATAACCCACTACCCTTGCCCACCTTGGATTGCCGGCAAGTGTTGCCACTTGACCATAAGTTGCAACCTTGCCCTTTGGAATCATACAGACAACATTATAAATCTTCTCAAAAACTGACAAAATATCACCAACAATTATTTTTCGATTTCAGCGTAAATCTTTTCCCAACGCTCTTTAAAATTATCGGTTGAAACATCAGGCTTAAAGCCGCAACGCAAATAGCTCTTAATTGCGGGTATACGCCAATCATCAGTAGTAAGATATGCAGTAGTCATACCCTCTTTTACCAAGGTATTCATAGCAATCTTATTAAGTATGGTACCCAAGCCTCTGCCACGGTATTCAGGCTTGCAGGCAACCATATGTATATAACCCTGTTTTTTATTATAGTCGCAGATAACAGTGATTGTTGCTGCAGCTTTACCGTCAACCACTAATATAAAGTTAAGCTTTTCATCATAATTTTCTCTATCGGTCATGCTCATTTTATAATAAGCCTCATCCTCAACGCCGTTTGAAAGACCGTATTGAACTATATCAAGCCATTCGTTAAGTGCATCTTCTCTGTTTGCGAATGTATCAATCGCTACACCCTCGGGTAAATCAATGTCACACACCTGTTCTCCCGAAAATTCCCAATTCATAACTAACTGTGGATTATTTTCCATTAAAATCACTCCTTCGTTAAATTACTTACATTATATATTATATTCTCACGATTGTAAATAGAAAATAGTTATCTAAACATATAAAATAGTTAGATTTATTGATAGTAATATTTTCCCGTTAAAACGATATAATTTAATAAATCTAAAACGGGGTTGATAATATGTTTAAAACAATTAAAAGTTATATTATCGCAATAAAAATCCCATTGCTTGTAGGAGGGTTAGCCGCACTACTTACAATGGGAAATATGAATATTTATGAAGAATTGAACACTCCCTCGCTTCTGCCACCTTCAATATTGTTTCAAATAGTATGGAGCGTGTTATACATATTAATGGGAGTGAGTTCGGGCCTTATTTATAATACGAAAACGGCATTATCCTCAATTAAAAAACTTGCACTAATTACTTACGCAGAAAGTTTGATTTTTAACTGTTTTTGGAGCATAATTTTCTTTAATATCAGAGCATATGTTTTCGCTTTTATTTGGCTTTTGCAATTGCTTTATTTAATAGTCAAAACAATCGTTAAATACTATAAAATAAACAAAATTGCCGCTTATCTTCAAATACCTTATTTAATATGGGTAACATTCGCAGGGTATCTAAATTTTGGTATATGGATTCTTAATAATTAAATTTCATCTTAAATTTAACAATTATCCGGATTGAAAAATTTATAAGAAGCAATTATTTCAATTCTTTTCGAAGTAATTTTCCGTTATAACTTCTGGGAATGACTGCGATTTGCTCAATAATGGCAGGAACTTTATAAGGTTCCAACTTTGAAGCCAGATAACTTCTTATGGCAACAGAATTGAATTCTTTATCTTTAGCCATTTGAACAAACAATTTAGGAACCTGACCTTTTGCAGGGTCCGAAACAGGAATACATCCGCAATCGGCAATTTCAGGCATTGTTTTTGCAGCATTTTCAATTTCTTCGGGAGAAACCTTGTTTCCTCCCACATTGATAACGTCACCTTTTCTGCCTAAAAGAATCACATCACCGTCAGAATCCACATAACCGATATCATTAGAATAGATGATACCGTCAGCCAGCACTTTATTTGTTTCATCTTCATCTTCAAAATATTCCACCATGTTCATTCCGCCCCTTGTGGCTAGTAATCCGGTGTTATTTTCTGAAGAGAAAATAGTATTTCGGTTATCATCAACAATAAGTAATGTGGTATTGTGAGTGGGTTTACCGATACAATTCGGTTTTGTGTTCGCTGTATTAAAATTATAAATACAGGTACAACCACTTTCGGTGCTGCCATAAAAATTATAAAGACGGGTTTTGGGCAAAAGCTCACAAATTTTAATTTTATCCTGTTCCATAAGCGGTGCCGCGCCCAACTGAATGTAACGCAAGCGGTCACTGTATTCACTCAATTTGTTTTTCGATAATTTGAGCACCACAGCCAACGCGGTTGGAACTAAATCCATTGAGTTTACATTGTAAGTATCAATATTTTTGAAAAAGCGCATGATATCCATAACGCTGCCAAGCAAAACCACACTACTTCCATTGTACATATTAGCATAGTAGCGGCGAAGACCGTGTGAATGATTAAGAGGAGACGGAATCATCTCCACATTATCCTTCTCCATTTCAACACCATACATAACATTTTCTGCAAGAGCAATATCGTTAGAGTGAGTTAATACAATACCTTTTTCTTTGCCTGTTGTACCGGTACTGAAAAGTATTTCGCTTATACTTTCCTTTGAAGGTAATTTATTCATTATCAAAGGATTAATAGTCTGAATTTCATCAAAAAGTTGTTCATAACTGTAAGAATTGCACTCGGTGAAAGAATTAGAATCATTTACGATAATAGCCTTTGCCGATACACGATCTGCAAACGATTTGATTTTTTCAGTTGCACAATTATGCTCAACAGGAACAAAAATAGCACCTAAAAGTTGTAAAGCATGGGTAATTGCCAAATAATCTATGGTCTGACAAGATTCAATAACAACTTTACTACCATCAGTTATGCCAAATTTTGAAAGACTTGCAGCATATCGACAAATTAAATCTTTATATTCGCTGTATGTAACAGAACTTTTATCATCTGCAAGACATAATTTTTCAGGAGAAACTTCCGCATTATGAAAAATCGCCTCAACAATTGAAGAAAACATATATTACACCTCTTTAAACTGTGCTGAATGCAGGCCAGAATTTCAAAAGTAAATATCCGAATACGCTCATAAGAATAATAACAACAACTGTTATTGGCACACCTTTTTTCAGCATATACTTGGGCTCAAGTCCGTAACCAACAGGAATAGCGCGAATAGAAGTTGGTAACATATAAGAAAGGTTAACTCCAATTGAAGCAATATAAATATATGGAATTGGATTTGCACCTATACCGCCAACAATACTGATAACAATTGGCATAGCAACAGCGGCAGTGGCTGTGTTACTGGTAATATCTGATAACAATAACGTTACTGCTACTATTACAAAAACAAGTAAAAAACCGTCAGTAAGGTCAGCTTTTTCAACCATACTACCAATCGCCTTAGCAGCACCGCTACCGTTAATTAACGTTCCAAGAGCTAAACCACCTGCGAAAACATACAATAAATCCCAAACGATTTTTTTCTGGGTGTTTTTCCAACTCATTAAACGGCTGCCATCTTTTTTGGTAATAAAGAAAGCCAAAATCGCACAAATAATGAAAACATATGCAGGTTTTAATCCGGGTAAATAATCTTGATAAAACTGACGCGTAAAAGAAAGAACAGTTGCAATCAAGAATAAAGAAAGAGAAATTGTTTCTTCCTTGCTGATTTTAGGTAATGAACGGTATTGTTCTTTGAAATATTCTTTAGAACCGCCAAGTACAGCGCTTTTTTTGCAACTGAAAAGAAGCATAATTATATTGCTTACAACCAAAACAAGCATTATTGGTAAGAATCTTACAACCCAAGAGGCGTACATATATTCTTTGCCGGTAATCTGCTCCAAATAATCAACAGTAACAAGATTCATAGCTCCTCCAAGCGGAGATGCTAAACCGCCGACACCTGTACCATAAGCAATAGTTAATAACAATAATGAGCCTGTTTTGCTTTTTGCAATATCAACCTCACCTACGTATCTTAACATTGAAACGGCAATGGGAGTCATAGCGGCACAAACAACAGCGTTTGGCAAAATTGCAGATAAAATTGTACAAAGTATAAACCAAAAAATAACCTGATGGCGTACTTTACTGCCAACTAAAGATAAGAATTTAGCAGCAATACGCTTATCCAGACCGGTTTCTTCCCAAGATGCGGTGAGAATAGATGCACCCAACAAGAGAAGAATGGTTTCAGAAGCGTAGTTAGCAATAACAGTTGACATATCGGTAATTTGAAAAACTGCATTAACAGCAATCGGTAAAAATGCAGTAACTGCAAAATCAACCGCTCCGGTAATCCACCAAAAAGCCATCCAGGCAACCGTACCTACAGCAGCACTGGCTTCCTTTGAGCCAAAAAGCGAAGTAGGTAAAAACAAATAACACAAAGCAAATAAAAGAGGACCTATTAATGTAAAAAGTAAGTTCTTTTTATTTTTCATTGTAATTCCTCGATCATTTCCCACATAGTTTCAACCGACTCAAAATAAGCGGGCTGGATATATTCCATTGTAACAGAAATATCAAACAAATCTTCAATTTCAGAAATAATGGTAACAACCTCCAAAGAATCAAGCACTCCGCCACTTACCAAGTTTTTCTCGGCATCAAAGTCGATATCAGGGTATTTTTTTCTAACATTTTTTTAAGTTCTTCCATTTTTAAAATCTCCTTTTAAAATTGTTCATATATGAAGCTGCTAGCATTATATCCGGGACCATAAACACCGAAAATAATAACAGCAAACAACCCTGCAAAAATAATTAACCATCTAAAAATTATATTTTGCTTTGCTAAAGTTTCACGAATAGACATTTTCTCTTGTAACATATCCACCACTAACAGGACTAGTAACGAGAAAACAATAAGAAAAAGTTCTCTGATATCAAATCCAAAAACTGAAAAATCAAGACTTACTAAAGAGGTTGGATTTAAATTTAATATCATTCTTTTGATGATATCAATTGCATTACTCAGTCCGTTTGCCCTAAAGAAGATTCTGCCGATACAACACAAAGTATAAGTGCGAAGCATCTGCCAGAAATACCAACCGAAATTTTCAGTATCAACATGGAACCATCTTGTTAGCATCTTAAAGAATGGGTCAAATACCTGACTACCAATGAGCAATGTTGCGTGGAACATGCCCCATACAACAAATTTCCAAGCAGCTCCATGCCAGATGCCTGTAATTACCCAAACAACAAACACAGGAAAACAAGAAGCAAAGAGTTCTTCCGCTCTTTTCTTACCGCTGTTTTTAAACTTCTTTTTTATATTTTTAACGAAGTTGGAAGCAGAAACGGGATAGTAGATATAATCTTTAAACCACTCTTGAAGAGATATATGCCAACGACGCCAGAATTCACCCATTGATCGTGAAAAATAAGGATGATTAAAGTTCTTACGAAGTTTTATTCCGAACATTTCGGAAACACCGGATACAATGTCTATACAACCCGAAAAATCGGCATATATCTGAATAGAATAAACAGCGATTGCAAAAATTAAAATAATACCGTCATATTTTTCCCAGTTACCGATTGCTTCATCAACAAGCATACCTAGTCTGTCAGCGATAACTAGTTTTTTAAAGAAACCCCAGATTGCAAGTTGTGAACCATAAGTAATGTTTTTATAACTTATTTTTACGCCGCCACTAACCTGTTCTTTAAATTCATTAAAACGGTCAATAGGACCTTGAACAACATGCGGAAAATAAGAAACAAACACAGCATATAAAAGAAAATTCTTTTCAGCTTTATATCTTTTCCAGTAAACATCAAGCACATAACTAATTGCCATAAATGTGTAAAATGAAATACCAAGAGGTAAAATCATATCAAACATTTCAATTTTAGCAACGCCAATCAAAGAAGAGAATTTGTTGATATTTTCAATAGTGAATATTGTGTATTTGCATACCGCTAATAAACCAATTGTAATAAACAAAGCCAGAAGCAAGAATTTTTTTGCTTTTTTCTTTGCCTTGTTTCGCACTTCTTTCTTTTCTGCAGGTGTACTGCACTGAGCCAGTTTTTCATCAGCTTTTTGATAGATAGAACCAATCATTCTACCCGAAAAATATGTAGCAAAAGTTGTTACGAAAATAAACGGCAGATATTTAACGCCGGATATTGCATAAAAACTTATGTTTGTAATAGCCAATGCCCATAATTGCAATTTTCTACCGACAATGTAATATAAAAATAAAGCTGCCGCGCAAAACATAATAAATGTTATAGATTGATAACTCAAATTATATTCCTCCGCTATAATCCAAATTGTTGCGATTATTGTTAAGTAGTAATTTTATAAGATATTCGGAATGAATTTAAATGGAAGTTATACATTTACTTTTATCCCGTTATATAAGTAATTACCGTAGATTTTCTCTCCATCAACAATTTTATAAGGTACTACTGTGTAGTAATACGTATTTTTCTTATTTACCGGTGTATCCAAATAATTCGTTTTAACAGTTTCATTTATCAATGACCAAGCGCCGTTACCGATTCGTCTGTAAACGGCATATCCATCTGCGCCGCTTACTCTTTCCCAAGAAACGGTAACAGTTGACTTATTGGCAGAAGCTTTTAAATTGTTTGGAGCCATAAGTGTAAAATCTCTATGCTCAGAATCTAATTCAAAATCAATAACATAGGGAGCAATACTTTCCGCATATCTCTTATAAGCATCATTCCAACTGCTATACGCCTTTTCCTGTCGCTTATCTTTAAATCCATAGTTCTTGATTAAATATTCGGACAAATAATATGTAAATTTAATTGAGCCGTGGATATTAGTATGATGACCGTTATAATAATCTGTTGATAAATTTATATCCATTTCGTCAATTTTTTCAGTCAGATCAAGTACAGGATAACCGCGTTTCGAAATCAACTCATTAAGAGCATTGTATCTGCTCATATCATATTCATTACCACGAGACTGCGGTACTGTGACAAATACAACTTTAACCTTTTCTTCATCACAGTAATCAAGTAAACTTTCTGTTGAAGAAACAAGTTTATCAACTAATTCGGCTTTTTTATCAGTTGTAACATAAGAACCGGATACATCTTCAATTCTTTCGAGATATACATCGAACAAACCGGCACCTTTAAGCCTATCAAGTTTGGTATTAAAATCAGATTTACTAATTATATTCCAACGTGAATGATAACGAATAATAGGCAAATAAAATTCCAAACTATCCTCAAATGAATAATCGCCCACATCCGCCAGATGTTTTATCAACGCCAATTTGTTTAACGAGAACGGCATACTGTCAATTAAATTTCTAAATTCTTTAAGGTTAACTTCACCGTCCGTCAAAGAGTTAATATTAACAATAAAAACTGCATTCGGCTGAGTTTTTTTCGCTTCCTTAATTAAATATTCTGTGGAATAAAACAGATTGGAATTGCAGGCATAAGGATAAACCGAAATCCCGTATTCCTCCCAAGCAACAAGAGAATTCCAAAAACAAAAACAATTACTTGAACCAATATAAACAGCATCAAGAGAATCTTCGGGTTCTTCATAAAAACCTGTAATATTTTGCAAACCAAATCTGTCAACTGTGACAAAAACTCCCGTTACTGCTGAAAGACTTATAACAAACAATAAAATAAATATTATAATTTTAATTGTAATTTTTAACTTCATAAAACTTTAACTTCCAAAGGAAATTATTTACACTCCCATTCTCCTATAAAAATGAAATTCAAAATTAAGCACTAATTATGCTAAATATACCATAAATTTAGCAAATTTGCAAGAAAAATATATAATTAGAAAATGGATAAATTTACAAGTTAATCAGTGAACCTAAACAGTAAAATAAAATACAACGCTTTCACAATGATAAAAAACTCTCATTCAAAAGAACGAGAGTTTTTTGGTAGTTTAAACTTAGTGTCACGAATGAAAGGGCCTTAAAACCGGGAATTTGCTTTAAAAAATCATTGAATTCCAAATCCCCAAGTAAAAACAAATATGTACGCTATAATTGTAAGAAATAATCCCAATACAAAAAATATTATTGATAAAAAACTAATCTTTCTAAACGAAATATTATCATTCGTTTTTTTATAACTATAAAATGATATCACCGATGCAATAGCAGATATCAAAGCAACAATTTTTAGAACGGGCAACAAGAGCAAACCTAAAAGAAAGCCAAATACATTCCAAACTGTCCACAGACTAAAAATATTAAAAATCGACTCGATTAAAATCAGAACAAGAACAACTCCAAAAACAATTCCATTAATAATGGAAAATAGCTTTTTCTGCGTGAAATCACCGACCTTTAGTGTATTATAGCATAAAAACGACGTAGCCGCAATACCTCTTCACTATTACTTCTTACCTATTACTTCCCAAAAATCCCGTTCACAAGGTTTTTTGGTGAAAAGTGAAAAGTAAAAAAGTAAAAATCCCGAACGCTTTCGCATTCGGGATTTTTGTCTCTCGTGTCCGAAAAAGAACTGGGTGAAAACTTGATTTTCTATATTATATTTTCTTTATTGTTACTTTTGCACTTACGTCAATATCGTATGTATCGCAAAATCTTTGATTATAAATACATATGTTAATGTTATGGTCTTCTTTATCAAAGAATAGTTGAAGTTTTCCGTCTTCAGCAATAAGAACATCAACAAAAGGCATTTCTTTACTAAAGTCACCGATTGTAACTAAAACCGTATCACCAACTTCGATATTTTCCATAAGTTTTTGAGGCATAATATCAAGTTCTGCGTTACCATAGGTAGATTCACGAACAACACTGCCCTTGACAGTTGTACCAGAGCAAGCAGAAAGAGAAAACAATAGCATGAAAACAACAATTAATGAAACAAATCTTTTCATCATATCACCGCCTTGGGTGTATTATAGCATAAAAACGACGTAGCCGCAATACCTCTTCACTATTACTTCTTACCTATTACTTCCCAAAAATCCCGTTCACAAGGTTTTTTGGTGAAAAGTGAAGAGTGAAAAGTAAAAAAGTAAAAATCCCGCCCTCTTTCGAGAACGGGATTTTTGGGACCGACACTCAAAATGGAACCGGTCTAAAAACCTGATTTTCTTTATATCACTTCTTAATCAAAACAGTCTGATTTTTGCCGAGAAAAAATCGCGCCGGATTCTTATCTGTTTCTGTCATAAGATTATTTTCATCAATCAAATATACAGTATAATCAGAAGTCAAATTAATTTCGATCTTGTCATCGTCACCCGTGTTCGCAATAAGAACCGCTATGTTCTCTTTGTTACCTGCAGCCAGTACATAAAAATTTTTATTTGAAAATTCGCATTTAACTTCGTTTTGAAGTTCATACAATTCACCGAAAGCTTTGAAAATATAATACACACACGACGGCTCACAGGTAACAACATCGTAAAACCCGGCATACGCGCTGATGTTTACATATCGAGAATCATAATACATCAGCATGCTTGTGCTTTGATGCTGCATTTCACACATCATCGCTGCAACCTGAGAGGATGCAAATGAATTACTCTTGTTCATTTCTCTGTTATGCGATAGATTCCATTCATTAAGGTGTGTTTCAATGTGTTCGTAACCATATCGTTTGAGAACCTTATCCAAAAAAGCAGCTTCTACAGAAACGATATCAACAGTACCGTATGTGTGCCACGAAAAAAAGTCTATAGGTGAATTGTGTTTTTGAATATAGTCAAAAAAGCCTAATAAAAACTGTATTCTGTATTCTTCTTTTTCGGAGTTATAGCGTTCCTGATCGCGCCGCTTTACAGACAATCCGTACTTTTCAGGGTTTCCAAATATGCCATAAAAGCCACAAGCCGCATATCCACCAACCTTTATCTTATCGCCAAAACATTCCTTCAAGTGTTTTGAAGTTACATCGTAAAGTTCATAATATTGCTCTTTTGTGCCTCTCCACATCTGATTCTTATCAAGAATTTCGCGGTTTTCGGGTTCATTCCAAATTTCCCAGTATTCAATACCATACTCAAAGCCGTCTGCCCATCCCTCGTTATAATGACTAATGATATGCTCGCACACCCTAGCCCATTTTGCATAATCAGTCGGGGGATATATTCTATACGGTTTAATTTGAGATTGATTTTCTATAGTCACTCCCAGGCGATAATACGGCTTCACGCCATATTCAGCCATTCCCTTTAAAAGTTCATCCGTAAAGGCAAAATCGTAGGAAGCTGGGTCATTTTCGTCCGCATTGAAGTCACGAAAAATATTCGGCACGTCTACATAGCGGTTCCCACCAAAAGCATCACCTACATCGTGAAGACGAGAATACGGAATATTTGCATCCTTGAGAATTTGCATAGGAGAAAAATCAATACTGGCAAACCCTCCTTTAAATGGCGGTTGGCCAACAGCATGCATCGGTTTAATTTTTCCAATAGTCTTATTTGATTCCACAGTGATTTTTGTCATCCGGCCATCTTCCTTTCAAATATATAAAACAAACCTTCTCATAGATATATCATAACAAAAAATACAGATAATTTTTCATTAGCTCACAACTTCGTGTGTATTATAGCATAAAATCGGAAACAAATCAATGCGAAGCATTGTATATAATGAAATCGTTCACTTATGCTCACGGTGAAATCCAAGCATTGCTTGGATGAAATCTGCTCCGCAGATGAAATTAAATCCGTCCCCTAACCCGACGAAGTCGGATTTCACCACGAAGTGATTACACCCATCGAAGATGGATTTATCCCGTCCGAAAGGACGGATTTAGTTAAAAAAAGTAATGTTCTTTCGAACAGGACTTTTTTTGTCATTCGTGTCCGAAAAAGAACTGGTTAAAAAACCTGATTTTCTTAATATTCTACGATGTAGGCAATGAAGGAATCTTGTGCAGAACCAATATCCCCAAAGTAAATAAAAATAAACCGTGAAACCACGCAGAGCGTTTATTAATATTTTAAAATTACCTTTTGTTCGCCGTCGTATGTAACAACTTCATCATCAATGTTGAGCTTGTCGACAAAGTCGAAGTATTCCTGCATTGAAGCAAACTCTGGCTTATAGTTAGCGATAATATCTTTTGCCCTTTTAGCATTATCCTTTAAAAGTACCGACAAAAGCACTAATTGTGCCTCCGCAGACTTAACGCATGCGGTTTCACCGTCGATTATGTAGTAATCATTACCGTGCGCATTACCTCCAGCGCCGCTTACACACGGATGAATGGTCGGCATAACAGCACCCACATTTCCCATATCTGAGCACCCCGTGTCCCAACCATTATTGATTTTTACATTATCCAAAACCTGTTTTGCCGCTTCCTCGAATGCTAAGCAGAAATCCTCGGGGTGCTGTCGTGTCCAATAACCCGGAATATCGCGCAAATGCAGTTTAGCACCAATTGCCGCCGCAGATGCCGCCATAGCTCGGTTGATTTTTTTATTAATCTTTACAATTTCCCGCATAGAAGCGCCACGAACATAGCTTTCCATAGTTGCCACTTCGGGAATAGCGTTAACCGCATCACCGCCACAGGTAATAATCGGATGAAAGCGGATGTGGTTATCATCAAGAAAGGTTTCGCGCAGAGCATTAACCGCATTAAGCGCAAGGTTAGCCGCATATAAAGCATTTACGCCCATATGGGGTGAGCCGCCCGCGTGCGCAGAAACGCCCTCGAAAGTCATTGTTTTTGCGATGCAACCGTTAGATCCTAGGCTGATATTAAAGTTCGGCTCGTATCCGCCATCGGTATGCATCATAAACGCCATATCCACGCCATTCAAAAGGCCGCGCCACATAAACTCAGGTTTACCGCCAAAGTATTTAATTATTCCCTGCTTGCGCAATTGCTCACGGTACTCTACCTCAATAAGTTCTTCCGCGGGTACTGCCACAAGTCTTATTTTACCGCACATACCATCAAGCGCACCCTCTTCCTTGAGTGCAGCCGCAAGACCGATAAGTGCAGCCGCCTGTGCACAGTGACCGCAGGAGTGTACCGCATGTGTTTCTTTATCTGCTTCAGGGTGGGTAGCACAGATAAGCGCATCCAACTCGCCAAAAACTGCAACCGTAGGGCCCTCCTTACCTGTGTCAACCTCAGCAATAAAGCCGGGTATATTCCCTGCCTCTATTAACTCATAGCCCAACTTTTCAAAAATATCCTTCATATATTTGTGGGTTTTCCACTCTTTATATCCTGTTTCAGGATTCTTCCAGATATAATCAAGGGAATCCAGAATTAAATCACGGTGTTTTTCAACATATTTAGCAAAATCACTCATAACTACCAGCCTCTCTTGCGAGTATTCGTTCTGCATCATTCAACCAATTTATATAGTGGCAGAGTTTCATTTTCTAAACTCCTTGGAATAGTATAGCATAAAAGCGTCGGGAAGGCAATAATTATTTATTATTCATCAGCGAAGCGATTTCAATATTCAATATTCAATATTCAATATTCATTATTCATTTGAAATTCCGTTCTTCATTGATGAATAATACAAACAAAAATCCGCCCACTTTCGAGAACGGATTTTCGTTTGGAGCTGCTAACCAGAGTCGAACTGGTGACCTCATCCTTACCAAGGATGCGCTCTACCTCCTGAGCCATAGCAGCATTTATATTCGCGACTTGATTATTATACTTCAAGCCGCGAATATTGTCAAGCACAAAATTTAATATTTTTGAAATATTTTAACGAATACCGTAATTTTCGATTACATAGTCCATATCCTTATCTCCTCTACCGGAAAGATTGATAAGAATTGAACCGTGATCCATAGTTTTAGCGAGCTTCATACCGTAAGCCACAGCATGTGAGCTTTCAATAGCAGGAATTATGCCCTCAAGGCGAGAAAGCTTAAAAAATGCATCAATAGTCTCTTCATCGTTAATTACATCGTATTTAACTCTACCGATTTCTTGCAAGAATGCGTGTTCAGGACCGCTTGAAGGATAATCAAGACCACTTGCAACAGAGTATACCGGAGCAGGTTCGCCGTTTTCATCCTTAAGCATTATACTGTTGAATCCGTGCATAATGCCCTCGGTACCATATTTAAGACTTGCAGCATGGTCACCAAGCTTTGGTCCTCTGCCTAAAGGCTCAATACCGTAAATATCAACGGGGTCATTAAGGAAGCCTGCAAAAAGACCTGCAGCATTGGAGCCGCCACCAACACAAGCAACAATTGATGTTGGCAAATGACCGGTCATATTTATAAACTGTTCGCGCGCTTCAATACCAACAACGCTCTGGAAATCACGCACCATCATAGGGAACGGATGAGGACCTAACACAGAACCTATGCAATAGATAGAATCTTTATATTCTTTACTATATGCATCAAAAGCAGCGTCAACAGCCTCTTTAAGTGTTTGGAGACCGTGAGTAACCTCAACTACGTTTGCACCCAAAATCTTCATACGTGCAACATTAGGAGCCTGCTTTTTGATATCAACAGTTCCCATATAAATATCACATTCAAGACCAAAGTAAGCTGCCGCGGTAGCAAGTGCTACACCATGTTGGCCGGCACCGGTTTCAGCAATAACCTTTTTCTTGCCCATATATTTTGCAAGTAATGCCTCACCCATGCAATGGTTTAACTTGTGAGCACCGGAATGGTTTAAATCTTCACGTTTTGCATACAACTGCACTTTACCGCCCAAAGCATCAGAAAGTCTTTCTAAATGAGAAACAGGGGTAGGTCTGCCCTGAAACTCTGTTCTGATTCTTCTGAGTTCGGCAATAAACTTTCTTGACTGACAGATAGAAAAATAAGCCTCAGTAATTTCTGCCATGGCAGCTTTTAATTTATCATCAATATAAACGCCGCCGTATTTGCCGAAATAACCGTCCTTATCGGGATAATTGTTGAAATAAGTATCAAAATTTACGCCATTTAAATTCATAAAGAAATCCTCCATAAAAAATCGCCCTGCCCCTATTGGGACAAGACGAAAATATCTTGTTAAGCCACCCAGTGTTTAAGCTTTTAAAATCAAGACACAAAAATGTCCGCCGTGCTGATAACGGGTACGGTCCCCGTCGTTACTACTTGCTTTTGCTTTCATTCCGCCCTCATAAGTCCATTCGCAAACTTTCCACCGCAATATTCACACCAACAATTGCTCTCTTTAGGTTTCTGAATTTACTACTACTCTTAATCGTAGGTTTTAATATGAATATATGATATCACCTGATATTAATTTTGTCAAGAATTTATTGATTCAAATTTAAAATCTCGGCAATTTTTCTTTTTAGTTCAGCTATTGGAAAACCGACAACATTATAATAATCACCGGCAATTTTTTTAACAAATAATGCACCGTTCGATTGAATACCATATCCCCCGGCTTTATCATAAGGTTCATCAGTGCTTATATATGCTTCAATCTCACTGTCTTTCAAATTGTAAAATTCAACATCAGTTTCCACGCTGAAAGTTGTACTAATTCCCTTATAAACAAGTGTGCAACCGGTAATTACTTTATGAATGTTACCTGAAAGTTTTTCAAGCATTTTACGCGCATCGTCTTTCGATTTAGGTTTGCCTAAAATTTCATTACCAAACACTACTATAGTATCAGCTCCGATTACCAAAGATTCGCTATGATTTTTGGCAATATCCAAAGCTTTAATGCTTGAAAGATATTCCGGAACTTTTAACAGAGAAATATTTTCAGGTATTGTTTCATCAACCGATGAAGCGCACACATTAAAATTGTTGCAAATATAGTTCATAAGTTCCCTTCTGCGAGGTGAAGCGGAGGCTAAAATTATATCCATAATACATCAAACCTCCACCGTAAAAGAAGGAAATTGAGATTCCTTTAAACTTGCAATATGATTGTTATATTCGTTGATAGAAAATTGTGAATGAACAACATAAGCCGCAAGCATATAAGGTACTGTAAAGACTAACGGTAAAGTAAAAATAGAAATAAACAACCAGCCAAAGAAGCTGAAAATCAAAAAGATAAAATCAATGTAAGACCTTTTTGAAATAACAATAGACATATGAACGGATTCCATAACATCAATATCATCATTAGCGACAAAAAGAATTGGCGCTAAATAATATCTTAAAGAAATAACAGTAATTATTGAAATAGAAAGTGTTTTTGTAAAAAGAATTGCGTAAGCCAGATTTCTTGACCAAATAGGAATAGAAAAACCAAAATACTCAAACAAATAGGTTTGCGAAAGCAACCAAAAACAAACAGCGGGTAATGATATAAGCAAAGCAATAGGCAAAAGTTTAAGAGTAACGCAACCAAGCAATTTAAAAGTTTTAAAATATAATTTTACATTTGAAAAATAATAAAATACAGAAATTGGTTTATCAGCAGTTCCATTTGTTAATCGCCAGAAGAATCTTAAAACACCAATAAATAGTGGGAAGATTAAAAATAAAGAAAAAGAAAAGTTGAATACTTCGGCATAAATGTTATCTGCAAAAATATTTATTATCGCTGAAATATAATAATTAATTATAAAACAAAACAGAACAGGCATTGTGCTGAAAATTGCCTTGGTAAAATTACCTTTTAAAATAGTTTTTGCAGTACTTTTTACAGAATTACTGCCTATTGACATTTATATCACCTCACATACAAATATTATATTAACATTTAAAGAATAATAAACTGTTGCTAAACTGTTAATTTTGCGTAATTTGCCATAATTTTTTTAGTTCCTACATTATCGAAAGCAATTTCAAGCATCTGATCGTTACCGGTTGGAGTTACAGAAAGAATTATACCGTTGCCAAATGCTTTATGATTTACCTGTTGACCCACGCGGTAAGTTGTGGTGCTATTATTTCCGACAGATTTCGAAATTGTATCGGTTTTAACAAATGAGTTTGTAAAACCTCCCGAATACGTATTGCTCGGTTTACTTGAATATCCGGTATTTACAGAAGTAAATTTAGGTGTAAAACCTGCAAATTCGCAATATTCTTCAGGTATTTCTTTTACAAATCGAGAAGGCAAATTGCGATTTGTGGCACCAAACATCATACGCATGGAACAGTTTGTAACTGTAAGTTTTTTCTTAGCGCGTGTTATTGCAACATAAGCTAAACGGCGTTCTTCCTCTATTTCTTCAGTACCACCGTAAATTGACTGATTTCCCGGGAAAATTCCCTCTTCCATACCAACAAGATAAACATTATTAAACTCAAGACCTTTAGCGGAATGAACAGTCATGAGCACTACACGGTCTGCATCGGTATCAAGTGAATCAATATCACTAACAAGTGAAATCTGTTCCAAAAAATCAGAAAGTGATGGCGAATCGGTTTCTAATTCATACTGTGCAATATTAGAAGCAAATTCCTTAACATTATCTACTCTATCTTGCGCTTCTTCACCTTCGGACTCGAGCGAACGCAAATAACCGGTAGCTTCGAGTAATTCTTCAAAAAGTTCTGTAATCGAAAGCTCTTCTGATTTTAATGTTAAATCGTTAATAATTGCACAAAATTCTTTTAACCGAGGAGCCGAACGAGAAATGGCAGCATATTCATCGGCGTTTTTAAGTAATTCAAAAATCGAAATTCCAAGTTGAGCCGCAATTTCTGCAGCGCGGTTTACGGTAGTATCACCTATTCCCCTTTTTGGCTCATTTATGATTCTTCTAAGTCTCAAATCATCGTTATTATTGTTTATAAGGTGAAGATAAGCTAATACATCCTTTATTTCCTTGCGGTCATAGAAACGCATACCGCCGATAACCTTATATGCAATACCGCTTCTAACAAACACATTTTCAAGCGCATTTGACTGTGCATTCATTCGATAAAGCACCGCATGGTCAGAAAAAGCAGCGCCTTTTCTCACATTTTCAAGAATTAAATCCGCAACATAACGAGCCTCATCTCGTTCATCGGGTGCTGTATATACAGTAAGCTTTTCCCCATCACCATTATCGGTCCAAAGAGTTTTACCCTTTCTGCCTTTATTATTGGAAATCACCTTATTTGCGGCATTAAGAATATTTGAGGTTGAGCGGTAGTTTTGCTCAAGTCTTATCGTCTTTGCATTTCGATATTCATCCTCAAAATTAAGTATATTTTCAATAGTAGCTCCTCTGAAACGATAAATACTCTGGTCATCATCACCAACAACACAGATATTATTTTTACCTGAAGCCAACAGTGACACCAAAACATACTGAGCGTGGTTAGTATCTTGATACTCATCGACTAAAACATAGCGGAATTTATTGGAATAATATTCGAGCACATCTTCGTTTTTATCAAGCAATTCAACGGTATTATATATCATATCGTCAAAATCCATTGCATCTGCCGCTTTAAGCTTTTTCTGATATAGCTTATATAAATCTGCTACTATTTTCTGACGATAATCTCCGCCAACTGATGCGGCATATTCCTCGGGAGAAATAAGACTATCCTTAGCATTAGAAATAGCAGACAAAACCGACTTATGAGGCACAAATTTTTCGTCAATATTATTTTGCTTCATAATTTCTTTCATAAGTCTGCGTTGGTCGTCGGTATCATAGATAGTAAAATGCGAAGTATAACCCAACAAGTCGGCATTTCTTCTTAGAATTTTACCGCAAACAGAGTGAAAAGTACCTGCCCAGATATCGTATGAGGCATCACCTAATTTAGCGGCAATACGCTCTTTAAGCTCCCCTGCCGCCTTGTTTGTAAAGGTAATAGCTAAAATCTGCCAAGGGTTCACGGGATAAACCGAAAACACACTTTCGGGTATGTAATCAGACTCGCCATTCAAATATTTTTGAGCATAATCAATATCTTCTTCGGTGAAATTCGGGATATAACTGCTATTATACGCATCACCAAATTTTACAAGATTTAAAATGCGGTTTACAAGTACGGTGGTTTTTCCACTGCCGGCACCTGCAAGAACGAGTAACGGACCATTTACCGTGGTAACCGCTTCAAACTGACGGTCATTCATCTGACCAAAATATTTCTTTATAATACTACGTCTTAAATTCAAAAAATCCATAATTTTCTCCATAAAATAAACTATCTTATATGATACTATTTTATAGAAAAAATGTCAATTTAAAAATATTTTGTTAAATACAAAAAAGCGATCAAATGACCGCTTTTTTAATATATCAGGTGAATATCAATTTGAAAGTAAAACTAATTTTCTGACAAATAAAAATCTAATACATCAATAAATTTAAATTTTGTCAAATCGATCAGTTCTATAAAATAATCAGAAACTATATAAAATATATCATCAATATATAAACCTCGCGTTGTTGTGTGACAAGGGAAAGCGTTGTTTTTTACAAATTTATTATCTTTAAAACTAAATAAATAATAAGTATTTCCGTCATATACCTCAACCGGAACACCGATCAAATTACGCTTAGAATCGTAAAAAATCGCTTTGTGAGTATTATCCGCAATTGAATATGAACCTTTAATAACAAATTTATCAAGTTCAGTTACATTTGCAGGATTTGAAATATCAAACATTGAAAGTTTAACACCTAAATCTTCACCTGTTTCCTCATCTATTTCAAGACCTACTCCCAACAGTTTACCTTCACCGTAAGGGAATAAATATTCTGAAAAACCGGGAATTTTAAGTTTGCCTAAAATTTTCGGTGCTTTAACATTACTTAAATCTACACTAAAAAGCGGGTCTGTTTGGCGGAATGTGACAAAATATGCAGTATCGCCCATAAAATGAACCGATTTCACTTCTTCGTTAGGCGCCACATTTTCAATACTTCCAACCTTTTTTAATTTGCCATCCAAAATTAGCAGATTATTTCTTGAAATACCTAAAATTCGGTCTGTTGTTACAAATCTAAAATATCCATTGTGTTCGCTGATTGAAAATTGATTTAAAACACCGCCCTTAATTTCACCGGTTGCGGATAAATCGATTTTTCCATCATTAATGGCAAATCTCACAACTTTTGAAAATTGACTTTTAGCATAACCTGCAATAACAATGTTATTTAAACTGCAATATAAAGCTTTTGTTCCGCCTAAAATTGAACAAGAATCAATCAAACAACCGTTTGACATATTATATGAGGCTACAACTGAATATCTGGCTTCTGTACAATAATCCTGAATATACACGTCATCTGCTTTTACAACACCGTTGTGATTTTCGGCATAGATACTGGGCACATAAGTTTCAGGTTTTTTTTCATCAAAATAATCATAAGAAATTCTATTATCGGTAATTAAATAGATTTTATCTTGTATCATTCTTGAAGAATAATATGAGCCACTTTGCCTTAAAGTGCTAATGATTTTAGGCTTTTTAGGATTTGATACATCGTAAATTTTAACAACGGTAGATATTTTTTCGTAATCTGAATTGTAGTCCTCAAAAAATACAGTCAACTTTTTATTATATAAAAACATTTCATTAGCATATAAAGATGTTCCTACTTCGCTTATTTGAATTGTTGATATAAGTTGTGGATTTATTCCGGCTTTTATAATTCTTATACCATCCTCATTTCCATAACTTGAAGACTTTAATTTAGACATTGCGTAAATATATTCACCGTCTGTCTTCACAATATCTGCTTCATCAACATCTTTAACCTGAGTTGTTGTATTTGAGAAATTTGGAGAAGAAGGCTTATTGGAACTATCCGAAAAATCACTATCGCCTTTGAAAGAATCCTTATCGGTTCCTGAAGTTGGCGGAGACGAAGGAACTATGGTTTCCGCATCAGCCATTCCATCGAACTCTTCAAAAATTATATCATCATAGTAATACGAATAAAAGTCAAGTTTTGAAATTTTATCATAAATTTTTCTATACGTATTATAATCAGAACTATTGGAATGGATTTTATGATCATTGTCTGCGGGTTTTGAAACATTAGGTTGGCTATTAATTTCCTCGTTAGGTTTTTGAGAACCCACATTTTGATTTTGCAAATCAAGTTCAGATTCTGTTATCTTAGTTTCGTTATTAATTTTATTATCAAAAGGATTTTTAACAACCCGCCACACTGCGAATGAAGATAAAGCAATTACAAGACACAAAGCGGCTGCAAATGAAACTTTAACATATCTTCTACCAAAAAAGCCGATATCAGCATTTCTGTTTTTAATTTTCAACAAAACCTTTTGTTTAATATATCCGTCAGGTGAAATATTGTTTAACGATTTATCATATTTATCTTTAAACATTATAAATCTTCCTCCTTTAGAGTTTTTTTAAGTATTTCTCTGGCACGCTTTAAATGAGTTTTAATGGTAGATGAGTTGGATTTTTCGATTTTTGCAATTTCATCCACAGAAAAACCGCAATAATAATGCAGATGAATCGCTGTACGGTATTTTAAAGGAAGTTTTAAAACCTGCTCTAAAACATATGTATCAGATACCTCATCCTCTGTCATGATATTTTCATCTAAAGCATCTGTTTTCTTTTGCCAAAAGGATGTTTTAAAAGAATTACTGCAGTTTACAGTGATTTTAAGCAAAGTAGCTTTTATATGTTCTTCGGTTTCCATTTTTTCGTAAACCTTCATATAACGCATAAAAACCTCTTGAAGAATATCATCACTGTCTGCTCTATTTTTAGTGCGCACAAAAGCAAGCCTATAAACCATATCTGCATATTTTTCAAAAGCAGTTTCAGGTAAGGCAGCTTCAAAAATAGACTCCTTCTCTTTAATCATAAACATCCCTCCTCGTAAGTAATACTTTTCTAAACTGTAAAAGGTTTCATTTTTTTGTAAAAAATGGGTCATCACTTTTGTGATAACCCAAAAACATATTATTCAACAGATGGTTGGGAACGCTTAGCATCAGAAATACAAACCCAAGAATTGCCGGGATTTACACTAAGTGGCGTACCATCGGTTAAAGTAAATTTAAAAGGATTTGAAGCAGCACCTTTACTCCATAAAATAGGTGTATAAGTTCCGTTTACAAAATAATAACCTTTACCTGAATTCAACATAACCTCTTTGTGCTGTTTACCGTCATTACAATTTGGATATGTGCGAATCGTAGTGTTAAGAACAAACACATTTTTAAATGATACAATTTCACCGGTTGAATAATCTATATTTGCTGAATTATTTATGTATCGGTTATATTTACCGGTTTTTTCATCATACTTCATTACGGTTTTATAACTTGCTGAAAAAGGTACGGTAATTTTTTTAGCTGAAGAAGCAAATGTTACAACAGTATCTTCCGAAGTGAAATTCTGCCAAGGAGTAACTTTAGTAACTTTGGTGTTTTTAATTTTTTGAGTAATCTTATTCCACAATGAATCACCATAAGCATACAATGTATGCTCGCTTGAAAGGCCGTTAGGCGATCTTACACCTGCGTTATTTTCATCAACAACCAAGCGGTCAACATCTTTCAGGTGAGGTTTTGCATGGGTACCATCTTCACCGTGATGCACATAAACGGCATTATGCCCTTTAGCAATATCGATAAATGCATATCTCGCGGAACGAATAGTACCAACCCTTAAAACTTTAGAAACATCTTGATACACTGCCACAAGACGGGATATTCCGCCTTCCACCTCGGTTTCATAAACGATATCGGCCTTGCATATTCCGGTTTGTACCGATTGAGCAAAAATTATATTATTGATTGTAATCGCAACCGGGCGATTAAGTTCTTTACCTATTGCTAAATTAGCAACACCTGTTAAAGGATTAACTGCATACTCAATTTTAGATTCGGTATCAACAACGCTTTCGGTTTCGGAAATTAATGGTTCATCGCCACTATCAACATTTAAAGGCTTTGTTTCTTCTTTACAGCCAACACAAAAGCATAAAATAAAACATAAAAACACAATGGAAATTCTTTTAAACATTCTTTTGCCACCTTTGGGAATTTTAAAAACATTATATTTCAAATTGAAATATTTTTCAACAATATTAATTGAAAATTCAATTAGTAAATTTTACAAGTGATTTATCTGCCTAAATCCTTTGTTTTATTGTAAGCTGCAACAACAGCATTCATAGCCGCCGCTCTGAAAGCGGAACCCTCAAGCGCATGAACACCGGCAATTGTACTGCCTGCAGGACTACAAACCTCATCCTTTAACTGACCGGGATGTTTTCCCGAAGTAAGCAATAATTCAGCAGCACCCGAAAGAGTTTGAGCAGCATATTCAATAGCTTTTGTGCGAGGCAAGCCGCATTCAACACCTGCATCTGCCATAGCTTCTGCGAATAAATATACAAAAGCAGGACCGCATCCTGAAACCGCCGAAGCCGCATCAATCAAAGCTTCATCGATTTTATCAAGTTTTCCTACGAACTTTAAAGCGTCGCAAAATTCGCTGATTTCATCCATAAACACATTATCATTGTAGGTATAAAGAATCATACCCTTACCGACAGAAACCGGTGTGTTAGGCATTATTCTGATAATTGGATATCTTCTGCCGAGCATCTGTTCAATCGCAGATATTTCAACACCTGCCGCCATTGAAACTAAAATAAATCTGTCATTTCTCTGTGCTAAAATGCCAGAAATTTCAGCAATAGTTTCTCGCATCATCTGGGGTTTAACACCCAAGAATATGTATTTCGAATATGCAGCGACCGCAAAATTATCACCAACATTGCAGTTAAGAGCCCTCGCCAAAGATTTTACCTTAAATTCCGATTTATCGGAAAGCATAATTTCATTTCCAACAACAGTTTTGGAAACTGCTGTGGCTAATGCTGAACCCATATTTCCTGTTCCAATAAAACCAAACTGAATATTTGACATAATAATCAACCTTTCTATTTTAAATTATCTTATCTGACCATTGCCTTTAATAACATATTTGTAAGTATTTAATTCGCAAAGTCCCATAGGGCCTCTTGCGTGAAGCTTCTGAGTTGAAATTCCCATCTCACAACCAAGACCAAATTCGCCACCATCAGTAAATCTGGTCGATGCATTAACATAAACCGCAGCAGAATCGACTCTGTCAGTAAAGTATTTTGCATTTTCATCAGAATTTGTAATAATACTTTCACTGTGATGTGTGGAATGTTCAGTGATATGCTTTACAGCCTCATCAACACCTCTGACAATTTTAACCGCCATCTTGTAATCTAAAAACTCTGTGTCAAAATCCTCTGCATTTGCAGGAGTAATGTTAGCATATTTAACCGCTTCAGCATCTCCAATAAGCTCAACCGTATTTTGACGAGATGTATCATAAAATCTGTCATATAACTTCGGCAAAAGAGTTGGAGCAATATTTTTATGAAGAATTAAAACCTCCGCCGCATTGCAAACCGAAGGTCTGCTTGTTTTCGCATTATCAATAATGTTAAGAGCCATTTCAATATCGGCAGATTCATCAACATATATATGACAAATTCCGGTGCCAGTTTCAATGCAAGGAACCGTAGCATTCTCTGTGCAAGCCTTAATAAGACCCTTGCCACCCCGTGGAATTAATAAATCAACCAAGCCAACCGCGGTCATAAGCTCGTTTGCAGACTGTCTCGTAGTGTCCTCAACAAGATTTATATAATCTTCAGAAATACCACATTCTCGAAGACCGCTTTTAAGAGCTTTAACAATAGCACTTGCACTACTAAAAGCTTCCTTTCCGCTTCTAAGCACACATACATTACCGCTTTTAAAGCTTAAAGCGGCAGCATCAGAGGTAACGTTTGGGCGGCTTTCGTAAATAATGGCAACAACGCCGAAAGGTACTAAGGTTTTTTCAATAATCAAACCATTTTTATGAGTCGAAGAGCTCACAATACTTCCAACACTGTCAGGAAGCTCTGCAACTTCGAGAATGCCGTTAGCCATTCCTTTAATGCGCTCGGAAGATAATTGTAAGCGATCAATCATAACATCGTTTACAACTCCCCTTGCCTTTTCAACATCGTTAGCATTAGCTGCTAAAATTTCATCTGTGTGAAAAATCAAAGCATCAGCCATTGCCTTTAGAGCTTTGTTTTTAAGTTCAGTAGAAAGTGGAGCATTTTGAGATGCTGACTTTGCTTTTTTAAGTAAATCATATGTAGAAGTCAATTACTTTTCTTCCTTTCTTGCAAAAAATCGAGTTCCAACATCCTTACCTTCAATAATATCATAAAGAATCTTAGGATCACTACCGTTAGCAATAACCATATCTGTTCCTGCTTCGGTAGCAATTTTAGCGGCTTTAATTTTTGTATGCATTCCGCCCGTTCCCAAAGCACTGCCAGCGCCACTTGTCATATTCTCTATTTCAGCCGTAATCTTATCAACAGTATGCAAAAGCACTGCATCCTTATTCTTATGCGGGTCTTCAGTATACAATCCGTTAATGTCCGAAAGAATGATGAGCAAATCTGCTTCAATAGTAGTGGCAACAATAGCGCCCAAAGTATCATTATCACCGATTACAATTTCTTCGGTGGCAATAGAGTCATTTTCATTTAAAATAGGAATAGCATCAAGTTCTAATAAACGAAGAATCGTATTTTCAAAATTCTGCCTTCTGTCAGAATGTTCAATATCCTCACCCGTTATAAGGATTTGAGCAACGGTGTGGTTATATTCCGAAAACAATTTATCATAAACATACATAAGTTCACATTGACCAACTGCAGCAGCTGCCTGCTTTGTTGGAATATCAGTTGGTTTACCTGAAAGTGAAAGCTTACCAACACCCATACCGATAGCACCTGATGAAACTAATATAATTTCATTACCGGCATTTTTAAGGTCGCTCATAACCTTGCAAAGTTCCTCAACACGGCGAATGTTAATTCTGCCTGTTTTATGAGCTAAAGTTGAGGTGCCGATTTTAATAACAATACGCATATTAACCAATCCTTTCAAGGACATTTAGAATATAAATCTTCAATTTATATATATTTTTTTAATTATAACTCATTTCGAATTATATTTCCATACTTTTTTAAAATTATTTCAAAATTATTTTAAATCATTATTAGCTGGGTTTTCAAGTAATTTTCCCCCATTTGAAAAACGCGAACCATGACACGAGCAATCCCACGAACGCTCGTGCTTATTCCATTTTAAAGCACAACCAAGGTGTGGACAACGACGTATAGTTGGAGTCAACAAATTAATGAGCGATTCAAAACCGTTTATAAATAATTGTGGTTTTAAAATACTTCTTGATGGGTTGAATAATTCAGCAAACTCGTTGCGTTTATCGGTTATTATATCACTTAGTATTTGCGCAGAAACCATTGCTCCGGTTATACCCCATTTATTAAAACCTGTTGCTGTATATAAATTTGTTGTTCGGTTTGAGTACCTGCCAATATACGGAATTGAATCAAGACTCATACAATCTTGTGCCGCCCAGTAATATTTTTCTTTTGCCGCAGGATAATATTCTTTTGCAGTTTTTCTTAAAATATCCCAACCACAACTCTTCTTGCCTGTTCTGTGACCTTCGCCTCCCAAAATCAACAAATTGTTATAATTTCTTAAAGATAAACCTTTATCATTTTCATCAACATACATTCCGTTTAAATTAGGTGCGTTTTCAAAAGCAGAAACATAGGAACGGTGCTGATAAAGCTTTAAAAAATAGTTTCCGTGCTTATTTAAAAAAGGAAAATGTGTAGCAACTATAACTGCTTTCGCAGTGATTTTACCATCACTTGTAATTGCAGTGTTACCAATCATTTGAGTGACTTTCGTATTTTCCAAAATGTTTAATTTTTTTGAAATTCCCGACAAAAATTTCAGAGGATGAAATTGAGCCTGACTTGCGAATTTCACTGCTCCCAGGGTTTTAAACGGTAAATTGTTAATTTCAGTTAATTGAGCGTTATACCCTATTTTTTCAAGCGCTGAAACTTCTTCTTCAAGTTTACTTTTATTATTAAGTGAATAAACATAATTATCGAGTTCCAAAAAATCGCAATCAATATCTTTTGACAATTCTTTATATACACTTATTGCATTAAGATTCGCTTTTAGATATAACTGTGCCGATTCCAACCCATATCTATTTAAAATTTTGCTGTATATTAAGCCATGTTGTGCCGTAATTTTTGCAGTTGTATTTGAAATGGTTCCGTTACAGATTTTTTCTTTTTCAACAAGTATATAATCAACATTGTTTTTATCTAAAAAATAAGCGGTTAAAATCCCCGTAATTCCACCGCCAATTATAAGAACATCGCAAGATTTATCGCCGGAAAGATTCCGGAACTCCGGCATTTTTATATTATCAGTCCACAAAGATTTCAAATTTATCACCAATAATATTTTTACCGATTTTATGCTTAAAATGCAAAAAAATAACGCCCGAATAACGAGCGTTATATTATCTTGCAAGCGGATGAAATTTAGCATAAGCCGCTGTATATTTACTTTTCATAAGTTGTGCATAAATCTGTGTTGATGATAAATCGGAATGACCGAGCATTTCCTTAATATCAGTAAGCTTAGCACCATTTTCGAGCAGGTGTGCCGCAAATGAGTGGCGTAAGGTGTGCGGAGTAATATCTTTTTTGATACCCGCACT
>JAZTXU010000123.1:0-2681 GCA_045636565.1 Acutalibacteraceae bacterium | reverse complement strand
TATAAATCTTCGCTAATATGTTCAAACCGCATGGTGATAGTAGTACCTTCACCAACTACGGACTGGATATCAAATTTATCGGTACATTTTACCATATTGGGCAAACCCATACCTGCACCAAAACCCATTTGGCGTACATGGTCAGGGGCAGTGGACCAACCTTCTTGCAATGCCTTTTCAATATCAGGAATGCCGGGGCCTTTATCGCTAACAGTAATAACTGTCGCATCAGAGAAAGTTTCCGCCGCTACATTACCACCACCAGCGTGAATGATAACGTTCATTTCTGCCTCGTAAGTACCAATGGCAATGCGCCGAACAATGTCAGCAGGCACACCAATCATTTTAAGCATTTTCTTAATTTTTGCAGAAGCTTCACCTGCACGTTCGAAGTCGCCGCCAACTACATCAAAACTTAATTTTAAGGATTTATTTTCTTCCATAGCTGCACTCCTTCTTAGCACAACCACGAATACCTGCGTTATATAACACGCCGCAAGCGTCAAACAAAGTAAGCTCCGTAGACATAATAGGCAAATTATTTTCGGCCGCAGCTTCCACTACATCTTCAGAAGGAGTCTTGCCACGAACAATAATGATGGCGCACAAGTCTGTCATATCAGCAGTACGCACCACTTGCAAATTGGTAAGACCAGTGCACAACAAAGTGTTGCATTTGGTAAAGGCAAGCACGTCACTCATTAAATCGCTGCCACAGCAAGTTTCCACAGTTCTATCCAAAAACTCTTGTCCAGTATGCACAGTAGCATTCAAAAGCTTTTGCACATCTTGTAAATTCATACACATCTCTCCCTTTTAGAAAAGTCTTATCTATTTATCACGCCTTACAAAATTTAGGCGTTCTCCTCCCTAAAAACACTTATACGATTTTATTTTACCTCGTTACAGTCTTGAAGTAAAGGAATACACGATTTTGTAGGTAAAGTTATCTTGATTTAAGCGAGCGATTAAAAATAGTTTTGTAAAAAATGTCCGCTTTTGGGTTGCTAAATTGAATTATATATATAGAGACTTTTCTTTTTTACTCTCCTTTCCCTTTTTCTTTTATATATTTTCTTTTTCCCTTTCCTCTCATTTTTTCTTTTGGCCTGTATAAAAAGCAAAGCTTTTTAATATACTGTACCCATAGTTCTTGACACTAAAAGAGAAGAATTGACATGTAAAAAACTGCTTTAGACAAACTGTAAAATTCACGTCCCTAGTTTTTGACACATACTTCTCTTTTAGTCTTGGAAGTCTGTATTTGACAGGTTTTTATGTTATACTTGCACTGTAACTATGGGGGTATGAGAAATGACGACAAAACGCTTCACTAAGGATGAAATAAAAGATTTAGCCAACAACCCTTTTACTTTTAGCGTGTCTGAAAATATGATTTGTTTTACCTTAGAGTTCAAGGAATTATTCTGGTCATACTATCAAAGTGGAATGCAACCTACAGCAATCTTCACCAGAATGGGTTATGACCCAAATGTCTTAGGAGAAAGACGTATCGGCAACATAGCTCATAGAATCAGAAAAGCAATTTCCTCTGGACAAGGTTTCGATGTCGGTTGCGGTCAAGGACCACGTCCTAAACCTAAGCCAAAGAATTACGACGAAATGTTACCGGAAGTTGCCATAGCTTCTATGAACTACGAACTCAAATATCTGCGACAAGAAGTAGAGTTTTTAAAAAAGCTATATGCCTTAGAAATCAGAAAGAAGCAAAAGAAATAGCCATGGACAAGGCAATAGCAAAATATAAAATAATAGATGAAATATTGAACGCAGAAGACAATCTGCTGAACGTAAGCATGTTGTGTAATACAGCAGGCGTAAGCAGGCAAGGTTATTATTATTGGCTGAAAAATAAAGAGTCACGGGAAAAACGTGAGGAACAAGATTTAAAAGACTTTGAAATTGTTTTGGAAGCCTATAGTTTTAGAGGTTATGCAAAAGGTGCAAGAGGAATTCATATGAGACTGCTGCATCTGGAAATACCAATAGTGATGAACCACAAAAAGATATCTCGGCTCATGCGTAAATACGGACTGGAATGTCCTGTTCGCCAGGCCAATCCATATAGAAGAGCACACAAAGCCTTTGCCACTAATAATACAGCCGACAATATTTTGAACAGAGAATTCAGGAAACATGGTGCAAGAAAAGTATTATTGACAGACATAACTTATATTCCTTTTAAAGGCAGTTTCTGTTATTTGTCCACAATACTAGACGCATATACAAAGCAAGTGCTGTCCTATGTCGTAAGCGAATCACTAGAAATGGATTTCGTTCTTGAAACAGTAACGATGGCGATAGATAAACATGGATTAGGCTTCAGCACCGAAACATTGATTCATAGCGACAGAGGATGCCACTATACCAGCAAGAAGTTCATACAGATAATAAATGATGCAAAACTCAGACGATCTATGTCAAGGAGAGGGAACTGTTGGGACAATGCCCCACAAGAAAGCTTCTTTGGACACATGAAACAGGAAACAAACTTCGATAAATGTAGAACAGTAGATGAACTCAAAGCAGCAGTGGATGATTGGATAGACTATTACAACAACGACAGATACCAAGAAGGATTGGCAAAGCTTTCCCCAAACGAATATTACGATTACATAACAACAGGAATTTATCCTTTACGTTTATGAAAGACTTGGAAA
>JAZTXU010000122.1:0-2047 GCA_045636565.1 Acutalibacteraceae bacterium | reverse complement strand
AACATTTTCGAGAATATTTTGAATTTTAAAAATTGACAAATATTTAAAAAAAGGATATAATATATAGTAATACGAAAAAGGAGGATGAAATATGGAAAACGAAATTTTAGAACTTATTGCCGAAAAGAAGTACACAAGACTCCGAGAATTGCTTTCCGAATTGAATCCTGCCGATATTGCACTTATTTTTGAAGAATTACCTCAAAGGGAAATCCCCTTTTTGTTCCGCATTTTACCCAAAGAACCCGCCGCAGAGGTTTTTGTTGAGATGGATACTGACACTCAGCAGTTCCTAATCGGCGCCTTTAGCGACGCCGAGCTTCGCGAGGTTTTAGACGAACTTTTTATGGACGATGCGGTTGATATTATTGATGAAATGCCGGCAAGTGTGGCAAGGCGTATTTTAAAGCAGACCGATGCTGAAACAAGAAGGATGATAAACAAACTTTTGGCATACCCTGATGACAGTGCCGGAAGCATTATGACCACTGAATATATCGATCTTAAAGGCGATATGACGGTGGACGAAGCGTTTGACCGAATAAGAGAAATCGGTTTTGATACCGAAATGATTTATGCCTGCTATGTTACCGATGAAAGTCGCCGTTTGCAGGGATATGTTACGGTAAAAGATTTGCTTTTATCCCCCAAAGATAAGAAACTCAGTGCCATTATGGATGAAAATGTAATTTTCGCCACAACCTTGGAGGATAAGGAACTTGTTGCAGGTCAGTTTGAAAAGTACGACCTTGTGGCACTTCCCGTTGTGGATACCGAAAACCGCCTTGTTGGTATTGTTACGGTTGACGATGCGATTGACGTTATCCAAGAAGAGGTTACCGAAGATATCGATAAGATGGCGGCTATTTTACCTTCGGATAAATCTTATTTCAAAACAGGTGTTTATTCAACATTTAAGGCAAGAATCCCATGGCTTTTATTACTTATGCTTTCAAGCACATTCACAAGCGCAATTATTGCAAACTTTGAAGCAAAACTTGCAAGTTGCATCGCGTTGGTTGCGTTTATCCCGATGCTTATGGGAACTGCGGGTAACGCAGGCAGTCAGTCATCGGTTACAATAATCCGCGCAATTTCGCTCGGTGATGTTGATTTTAAAGATATTTTAAAGGTTATCTGGAAAGAACTCAGAGTTTCGGTTATTTGCGGAATCACACTTTCGGTAATCAATTTCATAAAACTTTTGCTTGTTGACCATTATATGCTCAACGCTTTTGATTCGGGTCATCAGCTAATCGAAATCGAAGTTGTTTGCATTACCCTTTTCTTTATGGTTATAATTTCAAAATTGGTTGGTTGCGTGTTACCGATTTTTGCGAAGAAAATCGGTTTTGACCCTGCCGTTATGGCAAGTCCGTTTATCACCACCATTGTGGATGCGATTTCGCTTATGATTTACTTCTCGGTAGCTGTAACATTGCTTGGTATTTAAAGTTTTAATAATTATGCGAAACAGTCAGGATTTTAAGTTAAAAATCCCGACTGTTTTTTTTGTTATATATTGTTTTGTATTTAAAATCGCGGTTTGTCGGGGTGTTGATTTTTGAACAAACCAATATGGTATTTCGTAGGGGCTTAGTTCAACGAACCCGTCCCCCTTTGTCGCTCCGCGACATTTCCCCCGCACCGCGGGGGAATCTTCCCACATAAGCCCGTTAAAATACGCGATAATTTCGCGGTACGATGTGGGCATCGTACCCTACAAGTGATACCAATTTACATTCTAAACATCCCTGACAAACTAAAATTTAAAATTGTAAATGTCCACAAATCAAAATCATTAAAATTGTTAAAATTGCGAGATGCTGGAATATTGACAATTTCACTCTAATATGTTAGAATATAATTACTCTAATGTATTAGATAAAGGAGATGTTGTTATGAACGTACCGAAAATTTTTGAAAGTGAATATCGTTTCTGCCTGATTTTATGGGAGATGGAGCCCATAAAAAGCAGTGAACTTGTAAGTATCTGTAATGAGAAACTTGGGTGGAAACCCACCACCACATATACCGTAATTAAACG
>JAZTXU010000121.1:0-3213 GCA_045636565.1 Acutalibacteraceae bacterium | reverse complement strand
TGCCGTTGGTAGTGTTAAGGGTTGCACGGTTTACACCACACTTTTCCCCTGTAACGAATGTGCAAAGGCTATAATTCAGTCGGGCATTCGCGAGGTTGTTTATATGTCGGATAAATATGCCGATTCAGATAGTGTAATCGCGGCAAAGCGTATGTTCACCACCGCAGGTGTTAAATTCCGACTTTATGAAATGAGCAACAAAACAGTGGAATTTAAACTTTAAACTATATTGAAAGGGCGACCTTAACGGTCGCCCTTTTTGCTTGTTTATTAAACTTTAAAACGAGGTTTGTCTAATAATTTTCATAATTATCCACATAATTTTTAATCAGCTTCTTGAAATCACTGTTATACTTTTCGGGCACCTCGTAAACATAAGGATTATATCGCTCATCTTCTTTCTGGATATAATACTTACCGTCAAGATAGAAAATATCAAAAGCGTATTTTCTGAATATAAGATCCTTTGAGCAACCGTATATTTCAACATTGTAAATACTGTTGCTAATCATATATGTTCCGTTAGTAATCGGTTCAACCGTTTCAAAAATCTCGTTAACCTTCGCCAAATCCGATTCGGTTAAAGTGTGGATTTTTTCTTCCCATTCGTAATCATAACCGTTTTCTATGTATATTTCATAAGTATATATATACTTTTCGGCGGTGAATCCGTTTTTGATTTTATCGGTCACTGATTCATATTTATCCTCACGGCAATAAATATCACCACCGAAGGTTTGAATTAAAACCTTATCTTTGCTCAAATCACAATATTCACCCTTAAAAAAAGTGTAAAGAATCGGTTCCTCATCTTTTCCGGCGAGTATCTCCTCATCGAAGTTATAGTCATAATTAAAATATAACGTATCGGTTTTTTCGAGTTTTATGTATTCGTTATCTTTATAAACCAAATTTCCTTTTTCATTTATTACAATTTTGCTTTTTCGCAAATCATCTATAAAACTGCAACCCGACAACATTGATAACATTGTACATAAGGTGATTATTAAGGCTATGATTTTAACTGTCTTTTTCACAAATATCCCTCCTATTCAAGATTGAGTTTCTTCTTGATTATGATATTTGAAATCAAAAAATACACCGCGGAAATCACAACATACCATGCAATACTCATAACAAAACCAATATGTGTACAAAGATACGGATTTTTCTCGTAAAATTCATACATTTGGCTTATAAAGTTTGTTCCTGAAAACACACTCATCAATACAACTTCTATAATAACAGAAAGTATATTTGTTACTAAGACATAAAGTCCGAAAGTACCGAAGGCGGTTGCCACCTTGCGCTTTTGCGAAAGGTGACCTATTGTTATGCAACAATAGAATAACAAATAGCGTGAAACCGTGGTTAAAACCAAAAAAATCAGCAATTCAACGGCAAACAAAATCAGATGTATCGGTTTGTACTCATTAAATGTTATTTTTAACAGATATGCGATTAATTTAACAATTTCTTCGAGCAAATCCCCCGCTGATGCAATGCAAAAAGAAATTATAGCAATAAATCCTGCAATAAATTCAAACACAGTTGCCGTTACGGCTTTCACAAATATATGTTGTGCTGGGGTTACTGGTAATGTAAAGGATAAATAACCCTCAACGGTGAACAAATTACTGTAATACCTCTTTACTCCAAATATAATTGCCGCTATGGTGCCTGCGGTAAGAGCCACCACCATAATAAATATTGAAGAATATTTTAAAGATTCAGATAACTCGTTTTTGCCTTCAAAAAGAAAAATAATCCGCACCAAAATGCCTGCGCCCAAAACGGCACATTCAATCGGGAGCATAAGGCGAAGCAGGCTTAAAAATTCATGTTTAAACAGTTTCTTTACCATTTGAATACCTCCCTAAAAAGTGCATCCACGCTCATACCGTTTTCTTCGCGTATCTCATCAACGGTTTTTTGCAGAACCAATCTGCCATCTTTCAGGAAAATAACTTCGTCAAGCGCTTGCTCAATATCTGCAATAAGATGTGTAGATATCAGCACCGTTGATTCGGGATTATAATTGTTGATAATTGTTGAAATAACATAATCACGTGCCGCAGGGTCAACACCTGCAATAGGCTCATCAAGAACATAAAGTTCTGCATTGCGGCTCATCGTGAGAATAAGGCAAACCTTTTCCTTATTGCCCTTTGAGAGTGCTTTTAGTCTCTTCTCAGGAGAAATACCAAGGCGGTCAAGCATTTCCAAGGCAAGTTCTTTGCGGAAATCCTCATAAAAATCCTTAAAATAATCCACTATTTGCTCAACCTTCATCCAAGAATTGAGATAAGGAGTATCGGAAAGGTAAGCCACCCTCTTTTTGGATTCAACACCCGGTTTATAACCCACCACTTCCACTGTACCTTCTGTTGGGGAAAGCAGACCGTTAATAAGTTTTATGAGGGTTGTTTTGCCCGAACCGTTTGGACCGAGTAATCCCACAATTCTGCCTTGACCCAAACTTAAATTCAAGTTACAAAGTGCCATTTTTGAGCCGTAACACTTTGTAAGGTTTTCGCAGCGTAATAATTCTTTCATTCGCTCCACTCCTCATTCAAAGTTTTGTTTATATACTCTTTTACCTCATCTGTACTGTAACCGAGCGATGCCATTCCCTTAAAATATTCAATGGTTTTTAATTTCGCAAGTTCAGACACCTTTCTTTTTGCAATAGTGATATCTTTGTTTACATATCTACCGAAATTTCGTTCGGTATAGATTATTCCTTGTTGTTCCAAAATTTCATAAGACCGTTGCACCGTATTGGGATTAACGCCGATTTCAAGTGCCAATTCTCTCACCGAAGGAAGTTTTTGCTCTGCAACAAAATCTCCCGAGGCAATACTTACACACACATATTCGCATATTTGCGGACATATCGGTCGGTCTTTATCGGGTTTCCACCTCAAACGCAACACCTCCTGATGTATTAATACACTAGTACATTAACATAAAAATAATTTTTTGTCAATATTTGATATGCTCTTAAATCAAAAAAGCTTACCACCAAAACAGTGAGTAAGCTTTTTTCATTAGGTATAATCATTATCAAATGTTATAACACACATAAATGTAGGGTTGATAAGTTTTGCCAGATTTTTGATTTTTTCTTCTATTTCAGTATAAGAAATCTTACAATCAGCAGGTACCACAACATCAAAAATCAAATTAGTCTGATTTTCGCACATTGGGGTC
>JAZTXU010000120.1:0-5607 GCA_045636565.1 Acutalibacteraceae bacterium | reverse complement strand
CCAACAATTATAACTGCGAGTCCCACTGTTATACCCTTTTCGTTAAGTTCTGCGACTCCCTGCTTTACGCGTTCCTTTACTGCGGCAGATATTGCCTTGCCGTCAATTAATCTCATTTTCATTCTCCTTAATTTCATCCGATTCGTATTCAGTATCAGTTTCTGTTTCAACATCTGTTATTTCGGTTTCTTCGTCCACTAAAATACTTTCATAAGTGCTTGATAACACCTTTTCTTTTTCTTTACGCAAGAACACGGTTAAAAGTATAACCGATCCTATGCATATTGCAAAAGAAAGAAGTGAGGAAACTCTGAAAATGCCTAACATTAAACTATCAGTTCTGAGCATTTCTATAAATGCTCTGCCAAAACCGTACCATGCACAGTATGATAAAAATACCTGACCGCTGAATTTTCGCTTTTTGCTGATGTAATGAAGAATGAAGAATCCTGCAAGACACCAGAGTGATTCATACAAAAAGCAGGGGTGAACCAAGCCTTCACCGGTGATTTCTGCAATTTCAAGAGGGGTAGCACCTGCAGCCTCTGCTTGTTCAATGAGATAGGTTTGCATATAACTGTTTGTTCTTGCGCTTTCCATACCCCACCAGCTGCTGCCGGTAAATGTGCCGAAAGCCTCTTGATTAACGAAGTTGCCCCACCTGCCGACACATTGACCGATTATGAATCCAATGGAGGCAATATCAAACATATCAAGAATTTTAAGTTTTAACAATTTACAAACAAGCGGGCCAAAAGTAAAAGCACCGATTACACCGCCGTAAATTGCAAGTCCCGAAAAACCTGAAGCATCTCCAAACCCGAAGAAATCCGCAAAACTATCAACCTTTTCGTCCGAAAAAATTATATAATAAGACCTCGCGCACAAAATCGCTAACGGAACTGTTATAAGCGTTGCATCAAGCATCTTATCGGTATTAAGATTGAATCTTGCAGCATTTTTCATTGCATATAAAACAGCAAGCAAAAAACCTACCGCTATAATAATACCGTACCAATAAATATTCCATCCACCGCCGATAGGCAGTGTAAAAGCAATCGGCTTCAAGGTGAGTTCAATGCCAAAAATCACCACATTGTAAGTTTCCATTTAAACTTCCTCCAAAGGATTTATTACAGATAGCACTGCATTTTCGGGTGAAAACTGCATAAGTTTTCTTTGAACATCATCTATTGTTACAGATTTAAGATACTTAATCTCATCAAACAATCCGCAATCTGTCATAGCACAGTCCACCATCTGCATTGCGATACTCTCAACACTGTTGAAAAGCCTGATGGCGTTACCGTACATACCGCAACGCACCGCTGAAAACAGTTTTTTATCAATCCCCTCTGCTTTAAGGCGTTCCATTTCTGCTTTTATTTCCTCTGCAACCTTATCAGGATTATCAGATTCACCGTCAAAAGTAAGCGCTGCGTAACCGTAACCGTTGAAATACTCTCCCGAAAAATCATCATTTATAAGTCCGTCATTAACAAGTTTTGCATAAAGAGGAGAAGATTCGCCTGCAATTAATTCAATAAGCAGTGCCGCACAAACTCTTTCTTTAACGGTTTTTTCAGGGGTTTCGCATTTTTCTTTAAATCCCAAACAGAACATCGGCTGCGCCACAGCAAGTTTCTGTTCAACATAAGGCTTTACAATCTCTTCGGGCTCATCATTCATAAAACGCTCGATTTCGAGAGGATTTGATTCCTTAATTGCACCCTTGATTTTGCTCAAAACCTCCTCTGTATCCACATTACCTGCTATGCAAATAAACATATTTGAAGGATTATAGAAAGTTCTGTAACATTTATATAAAAGGTCATAATCTATTTTAGCTATTGATTCTGTGGTGCCCGCAATATCAATTCGTACAGGGTGGTTATGATAAAGTGCTGTGAGCATATTAAACATAACACGCCAAGCAGGGCTATCATCATACATTCTGATTTCCTGACCGATAATTCCCTGCTCCTTTTTCACCGTTTCCTCGGTAAAATAAGGAGACTGCACAAAATCAAGCAAAATATCCAAATTATCGTAAAACTTATCCGCACAGGAAAAAAGATAACAGGTGCGGTCAAAAGAAGTGAATGCATTTGCATAAGCGCCTGTTGCCGCAAAGCGCGTAAACGCGTCACCTTCCTCACTTTCAAAAAGTTTATGCTCTAAGAAGTGAGCAATACCCTCGGGAACTGCTACTTTTTCACCGTCCACCGAAAAGCAAGTATCAATAGAGCCGTAACGTGTGCCGAAAATAGCATAAGCGGAATTATATAACGGCTTTTCTAAAATATAAATTTTAAGACCGGAAGGCAGCACCGCCTTAACATAGCCTTCGCCAATGTCACTTTCAAAAAATTCTCTTTTCATAATGCCGCCTCCTTTAATTCTCATTATTTGGCAGAAGTTTATAAACCGTGTGAAGTTTTACGCCTTTAGCTGCAGCCACAACATCCTCACGGGTAATAGTTTTAATTCTTTCTGCAATTTCTTCGGGAGAATAAATCTCACTATTATTAATTTTTACGGTATACCAAGTATCAAGCGAAATCTGGCTGTCATTATATCCCATTAATGAATCGTGCAAACTCTTAATAGAAGATTCGAACTCAAAGTCTGTAAATCCACCGCTTTTAACAATGTCTAATTGATTTAATATTTCCTTTTCAGCCTTTTCTGCGTTGGCGGTTTCAATTCCTGATTCAACAGTAAGCAAACCTTTTTGCCTTACGCTTGAAGCCGAACAGTAATAGCAAAGACTCATCTTCTCCCTCACATTGCTGAAAAGACGTGAATAAGGTCCGCCACCGAAAATGTCACCCATTACAAGAAGCGGCAAAGATTCATCATCATTACCCTTCATTTCGCTTGAAAAGCCCATTACCAGTTTTCCTTGATTAACTGCCATTTTTTCAGTTACATTATTGGGAGCTTCGGCAGATTTTGTTGCAGATGAAACCCTGCAATCGGTAATATTTTCACGCTTAACAGAAGAAAATCTTTCAGTTATTTCATCAAACAAGCCTGCAGGCATTTCTGCTCCCACAACATTGAAACGGATAAACGCCGTACTGAGCATCTTCTGCCAAGCTGCGTAAAGCGATTCGCCGGTGATTTTCTCAACATCTTCTATTGTGCCGCATTTAGAAAGTCCGTAAGGTTCATCTTTATACATTTCTTCAAGAAGTCTTTTTTTAGCGTAAACCCGCTTTTCGCTGAATTCACCCTTGATGTGTTCAATGGCTTTGCGCTTTTCACGGCTGAGATCATTTTCAAAGAAAGTACCATTTTCACAGTTAGGCTCAAAAACAAGACCGCAAATAAGTTCTGCCGCCTGTTTCACGAGTGATTCCCCATCAAGTGTGTAACGGTCATTAATCACCGAAATAGTAATTTTCAGCAGTTGATAATCACCGTATTTTTCTGCACTGGCATCAAGATTTGCACCGTAAAGACGGTTGAGTTTGAAATTCAGTTTTGAAAAATCAGGATATTCCTTACTGCAAGTAGTAAGAATAAAAGGAAGTAACGCATACTCCGCAACAGTCTGCCGGCTTAGCGGCAAAAAGAAATTACATGAAATAAGCGTTGTGTTAAATCTTGAATTCTTAATAAAAAGACCTTCAATTCCTTTTCCCAGTTCCACCTTTTGATTTTGCATAACTTATCTCCGTTTCCAAAAATAATTATTCCTTTATATTTTAACACATTTTATACTCCATTTACAACCATAAATATTAAATATTAAATATAATTTTAATCGTTAATACAAATTTAATTAATTTAAAATTGAAAAACCAATTTTTTTGTGATATAATTGTATAATAGGTATAGTATTAAGTAAACTTTGAAGGGGGGCCAAAAAGAATGAATTCCAATTCAAAACATAAAATCAAAATCAAACACAAGCGTGGTATGCAAATTCCAACACGAATTTTAGCATCGGGTATTCTGTTACTTATACAACTTGCCATTCTTTTCTGGGTGGCAATTGAGTATTCCCAAACATCATTGTTTATTTATTCTGCTTCTTTCTTTCTGAGTGCCCTTACGGTTATAATAATTATTAACCGCCGCGGAAATCCCGACCATAAAATTACTTGGATTATCTTCATTCTGATTTTCCCGATTTTCGGAATTTCGGTATTTTTATTGTGGGGCGGCGGCAGAATTTTGCCTCACATAAAAAAGAAGATGCGAAACTGCGAATCTCATTATAAGCCCTATCTTAAAAAAGACCCCGAGGCTATTGACCGCCTTAAATATTACGATTTAATTCACTCGCGTCAGGCTGAATACCTTGTAAACGAAACAGGATATCCGCTTTATGACCGCTCACATATTGAATTTTACCCATCAGGCGAAGAGTTTTTAAAAGATTTGCTTGATGACCTTGAAAATGCCGTGAGATATATTTATCTTGAATATTTCATTCTGGCCGAGGGCGTTATGTGGGAGCAGATACACTCTATTCTTAAAAGAAAAGCCAGAATGGGTGTTGAAATCAAGATTATTTTTGATGATTTCGGTTCTATCAAACGCCAACACAAGGATTTCATCACAAAACTTCGTGCAGAAGGCATTTCAGTTTCGGTTTTCAACCCAATAAATCCCATTATGAATATCTTTATGAATAACCGTAACCACCGTAAAATTGTTATCATCGATGGTAATATTGCCTATACGGGCGGTGTTAATATTGGTGATGAATATATTAATGTGGTTAACCGTTTCGGTCATTGGCTTGATTGTGCAGTAAAAATCGAAGGCGAAGCAGTAACAAGTTTTCTTGTTATGTTCTGCAATATGTGGGAATTTACCACAGGCAAGCAAATTGAAATCCGCTCTCACATTTCAAATCCTTATTGCGAGGATGATGGATTTGTTATCCCCTACTGTGACGGTCCGCTTAACGATAATAACCCCGCCGAAGGTCTTTATATTCAGATTCTCAACACCGCACAGCGTTATGTTTATATTGCTTCCCCCTATCTTCTTATCGATAACAATATGAAAACTGCGCTTTGTATGGCTGCAAAATCGGGAATTGATGTGAGAATTGTAACTCCCTATAAGCCTGACAAATGGTATGTTCACCCCGCCTCACAGTATAATTATACCGAACTTTTAGAATCAGGTGTCAGAATTTACGAATACACCCCAGGATTTATTCACTCGAAACTTTTCGTTTCGGATGATAGAGTTGCCACCGCAGGCTCAGTCAATATGGATTACCGCAGTTTTGTTTTCCATTTTGAATGCGGTGCCTGGATGTGTGATTCACATTCGGTTGATATGATAAAAAATCACTTTGAAGAGGTTTTCACAGTTTCAAGAGAAATCACATATAAAAAATGGAAAAGCCGCCCTACTTTCACTAAAATTAAACAAGCGGTTTTGCACATTTTCTCACCGTTTATGTAGTTATATTGTAAAAATAAAAGAGGTTGGAACTTGAACAAGTCCAGTAAAAACGGACAATAGAAAAAAAGAGTCCCCTATGGTAGAATTGAAATAACTACCATAGGGGGATTTTTTATGCCAAGAGAATATAGAAATATAAAGGAATATGAAAGCGAAATATTTGCATTGCGA
>JAZTXU010000119.1:0-2410 GCA_045636565.1 Acutalibacteraceae bacterium | reverse complement strand
GTGAAATAGTCAATAGTTAGTAGACACTAAAAAAGAATTAAGCTGCCAGTTCAAGCCTGTATTGGACTGGCGGTTTTCTTTTTAGTTTACGAACAGGTCTTATGTAATTAAAATAATAAACGGTATCTTCAACAACTTTTTGTAGGTCATCACACTTCCAGTACTGGAAGTGTGATCGCATAACGTCTTTAAATCTACCAAAGAAAGATTCAATAACGGCGTTATCTCTTGGTGTTCCTGCTCTTGACATACTTTGAATTGTGTTGTAAGATTTAAGCAGGTTGCAATAACCTGCTGAGGAGTACTGGACACCCTGATCGCTGTGCAAAAGGATAGGGATGCCGGTACTTTTTGCTTTTTCAAGGATTCGTTTGGCTGGTTTCATAACAAGGAAATTATCAAACGTGTCACCTAATTCCCAATCAATAATTTCATTATTAAATAAATCCAAATAGCAAGCAAAATAATACCATTTTCCTTTATGAGAAATATATGTAACATCGGTAACAATCTTTTGCATAGGTTTCTCTGCAGAAAAACAACGATTAAGGATGTTAGGAAATCTATCGTGTTCGCCACCCTGACTGTCAGGGTGTTTTTGTTTTCTAACAAACCCTTTAATGCCAAGTCTTTGCATAGATTTTAATACTGTTGCATCAGATAACACCCAACCATACAAGTTAAACAAAGTATCATTAACACTTCGGTAACCTTGTGAAGGATAATGCGAATGTATATCCGCTACATAATAATCTAATTCATGCTGTTGCTTTTCATAACGATTTAATGTTCCTTTACGGTTTAACCATTTGTAATATCCCGAACGAGATACTTCATACACATCGCACAACTCCGTTACCGAGTGGTGTTCACTTTCTTTTTCAATGCAGGCGTAGATTTGTTGTATTACTTTCTTTTTGCATCGCCCCTTTCGAGTTCTATGGATTTTTTTAATCGTACAATCTCTCCATCTTTCTTTAGAAGTTCTCGTTCCAAAAGTGCGATTTTGTATTCTAATTGTTCTACTGGGGTGAGTTCTTTTTTGTTGTGATATTTTGCTAACGGGTTACCTGGTTTGCGCTTGTTAACAAGCGCAGCTTCACCACCTTCTAAATATTGCTTTGTCCATTTGTAAATTTGAGAGTTAGAGATGCCTGTTTCTCGTTCAAGTGCAGTTAAGGTTTCACCCGCTAAATTACGTTTTACTAGTGCTAATTTTTCTTCCTTATTATGACTCTTGTTTATTCCGCCTTTTGGTCTTCCCATTCTTTTCAACTCCTTTTTTTATTGTAACATAAAAAATGATGGTAGACACTTTTTTTAGTGTCTACCATCATTATACCACTTCACCTTGTTGAACAAGGCTTTTTCTTTATTTTTGGGCTTTTTCGGGAATTTTCCAAGCGTTTTCAATCGAATAATTAGCCGCTTCGATAATTCCTGTTTTCATTTCGTCGGTAATGATTAACTTACCTTGGTCTTTATTTTGTTTATGTCGCCATCCAACAGATACAACATCAATCCCAATGTTTTCGATTGGCTTTTCTGTTAATTGAGCTACCAATGCATAACCCGCCATTAAACGTCCGTAATCGCTTAAATGAGTATAATCACGCCATAAATCCAATTGTGTGAAACCTTGTGTCAAATGAGCGTGCATAATAGCCGAGCCGGAACAAACAGCTTTAGAATATAAGTCATCATCAAGTATATTCTGTTTGGTCATATCAACCATAAGGGTGAATTGTGTAACAGGATTGAATCCGTATAATCTTTCAAGTTTAGCTTTATAGCCTTTGGGTGGTTGGCGAACGTAGTCAGGTGAGAAAAATATTTCATCGTTGGGGCTAGGCCACGATATATGCCACATTATTTCGTGTGGATTTTTCACATATTGGTTTATTATTTCGCCCAACTCGTGACGTCCTTTTTTGTTTAATGTACTATCAGCAAGGTCCTCTTTTGCAGGTTGCATAAGGATAACATCCCACTCAACATCGGTGAAAACATATTCGGAAGTAACGCCGTATTTTATCTTCCATTTACCCGAAGTGTTTTTATAATAACGCATAACTTCGTCTTTGTTTGTGGCGAAATCAACATGTTCATCAATACAAGCGCCACCGTAATGCAAAATGCCGATACACAAATTGGTTTCGGGATATTGGTCTTTATACGTTTGGTAAAGCAACCAAAAGGCATCAACCGAATGACTGTTTCCGACTATTAAAATATTCTGGCTTTCTTTATTATTTTCAAGCAAATCAAGTGACTCAAGAGCAACAAGTGGTTGGATTGTTTCAAGTTTTTCAACCGCTTTACCAAAAAGTCGGTCGAGTTTAGAAAGAGTGTCGCATGACGATAAACAACCATCTATAATCACAAGTGCCAATAACAAACTAAATATGGC
>JAZTXU010000118.1:0-10584 GCA_045636565.1 Acutalibacteraceae bacterium | reverse complement strand
TAAAACGCGGAGATAGTTAGCTTCGCAGTAATCGATAATAGCAGCAGCCGATTCAGCGCTGTCTGACATTGCATCTTCACCGTCAGCTGCGGGAACAGGAGCATAGTCATGCATATCAATACATACATACAAACCTGCAGCGATGAAAGCATCAACTTCAGGAGCGATTGTTTCATCGATCCAAGCATCGATATCAGCATCGGTCATAGGAACTGCTGAAAGAAGTTCCTTATTACCTTCTTCATCTTCTTCGCTGTAAGTCTTGATTGAAAGACCATCAGCAAGGGTAACGCCGCCAATGTCGTTAACATTGATAGCAAGACGAACATAGTTCATACCTAAGTTCTTATACTTTGCAGCGAAATCAGCAGGATCAGCAAATTCTTCATTTAAGCCTGCCTGAACTGCGCTCAAAAGGCGAGCCATACCGAAGAGGTGAACGGGGTTACCGTCTTCATCAACGATGTAACGTACGCCTTCAGTGTTGCTGCTTACTGAAAGTTTCTTGAATGTAACTGCTGTTGCAGCAGCATCTTCTGCTGATACAGCAAGTACAGAAACGAAGCAAGAACAGCAAACAAGGATTGCTAAAATTACACTTAAAATACGTTTCATTTTATAAATGACCTCCTTAAAAATTTAAGCAAAATAATGCGCGTAGTAATATACTACTTTTTTAAAAAAGATACATTATACACCTCACTATCTTACTTATTATATAATTAGTGCCTTATCAAACAGGGATTATGAATTCGAACCGTTTCCACTCTCTCTCTTTAAACGGTTGTGGTTCACTCACCCTATAATTGAAACGACATTAAAAATATCAAACTTAATTTGCGCCGAGAAGTTATATATATTTATATATGTGTATGCAAACGTGGTTTGGTTACCATAATCCATTAAAATAATACAACCTAAATTTGTGATTGTATTATACCACCCGAATTACATCGCTACACACATTAAATATACCAAAAACCTCACAAAAAGTCAAGCGATTTTTTGTGTTTTTCAAAAAATATTGCATAAATTGACCTATAATTCCAACTATAAAATTGTATTATTAAATTGTATTATTTTAAAAGGAAAATGTATCATTTTTGTGATAAAACTCTTGATTTTTGTTGCCTTATCGCATATAATACCCTTGGAAAATGTATTATTTGCGAGGTTAAAATGCCATACAACAACAAACAACGCGATAAAATTGTGAATTATATCAATAATTGCATAATTAACGAAAGATTGCGCCCGGGTGACAAGCTCCCTGCTGAAAATTCGCTTGCCGAAACGCTGGGTGTCAGCCGTGTGACCGTACGCCGCGCTTTGGAATTTTTAGAAGAATCGGGCGTTATTGAAAGGCGGCTTAACAAGGGGGCTTTTGTTAAGGAAAACTCCTCCTCGGAGGTGCAGCAATTATTCATTCCGTTTATCGCACAGCATAACCAGGGTGACTCCCGATTTTTCGATTTATACTCGGGTGTGCAGAACTTCTTTTTGGAGCATAATATGCAGCCCATGCTTTCGGTTACGGGTTACAACTCTTTAAGAGAGCGTGAACTTATACTGGACGCTTACCAGAAAGGTCATAAATATATGCTTATTATGAGCGCCTTTTCAGATAAGAATGTCCCGTTCTATTTATATATGATGCAACGCGGTGTTAATTTCGTGTTTCTGGATAAATGCCCGATTAAAATTCCTTGCGACTGTGTGAAAAGCAATAATTTTGACGGTGCATATAAGGCCACACAGTATCTGATTTCCCAAGGTCATAAAAAAATAGCACTTTTGGCTCCGCAGAGTTTTAAATCCGCTACCTCCAACACCGAACGGTTTGACGGTTACAAGTTCGCCATGATGCAACAGAATCTATTTGATGAAGAGCTTGTTTTTGAGGCAGAGGAGCGCTTTGGTGAAGCAGAAATTGAAAAGATGCTGACACGCCACCCCGAGATTACCGCACTCTTTGTGCTTTCGGATTATGCATCAATTCCAATACTCAGATACCTTAACGAGCTTAATATAAAAATGTCTATTTTAGGGTTCGATAACCTTAAAGAATCTGAAGACACAACACCCGCTCTTTCAACTGTTGAGCAGCCCTTTTATCAGATAGGATATGACGGTGCAAAGCTTCTTTACGAGCGTATTGTTGACCTGAACAAGCCTTACGAGGTGCAATCGTTACCGACTAGGTTGATAATCAGGGATTCGGTTTATTTTTTAAATGAAAGCAATAAAAATATAAGGTAAAGGAAAATTATTATGCGTTTTAATCAAAAATGGGTAGCCGCACGCTACAATCCGCAGGACAAGTCACTTTATGAAACATTCCCCGCCAATGTACCGGGAAATGTTCAACTCGACTATGCGAATAGTCACGATTTTGGCGATGTGCAGTATGCGGATAATGTTAAAAAATTCAAAGCTATTGAGGATTTTTGGTGGGTTTACAGAACTGAACTTGATTACAACATAAATCCCGATGAAAGCCTTTGGTTTGTTGCCGAGGGTGTTGATTATATTTTCGATATAGCTTTAGACGGCGAGGTTATTTTTTCTTACGAAGGAATGTTCACACCCATAGAGCTTAATATAACCGAAAAAGCAAAAAAAGGTTCAGTGCTTGATGTTATAATTCACCCCCACCCCAAGCGTGAGGGTGCGCCCGAATCCCGTGACCAGGCTGACCAAAGCTGCAAGCCTGCCGTTCACTATGAATGGGACTGGAATCCCCGTTTGTTGGTTTCCGGTTTATGGCGCGATGCTTACATCGAAACCCGCACCGAAGGATTTATCTATTCTTGTGAGCTGTTTTACACATTAAATGATGACCTCACCGAAGCGGAAGTTAAATTTGTGACCGAATGCAAGGAAGAGGTTACATATACAGTAACCGATATGGACGGTAATGTGGTTTACAACGGTGTAAATCCCGGGTTCAAACTAAATAATATAAATCTTTGGTGGAGCCATGACCAAGGTGTGCCCTATCTTTACAGTTGGACTGCAAAGTCATCCTCACACGAACGCACAGGCAAAATTGGTTTCAGAACCGTACGTCTTGTTATGAATGAGGGTGCAGAATCGGAGCCTGCAGGCTTTCCAAAATCAAGATATCCCGCTCCCATTACAGTTGAGCTTAACGGAAGGCGAATTTTCATTCAAGGCTCTAATTGGGTTAATCCCGAGCTTTTCCCCGGAACAGTTACAAAAGAGCGTTATGTTGAGCTTTTAGGATTTGCTAAAGAAGCTAATATGAATTTCTTGCGTGTTTGGGCCGGAGCAGGACTTAACAAGCCCGAATTTTACGATTTGTGCGATGAACTCGGCATTATGTTCTGGCAAGAATTTCCGCTTGCATGTAACAATTATATAGCTACGAAAAAGTATCTTTCCGTTTTAGAAAAAGAGGCCACTTCTATTATAAAACAGCTTCGCCGTCATCCGGCACTTATAATATGGTGTGGCGGTAACGAGCTTTTTAATCAATGGTCGGGAATGGATGACCAATCTTTAGCTTTAAGACTTCTTAATAAGCTTTGTTATGAAGAAGATTTCGGCAAGCCTTATATCGCAACCTCCCCCTTAACAGGAATGGCTCACGGCGGTTATTATTTTAAGAGTACACAAGATGAGAAGCTCGATACCTTCCAAGTATTCAATAACGCTCATAATACTGCTTACGCTGAATTTGGGGTGCCCGCTATGGCACCTGCGAGCCAACTTGAAAAAGTTATTCCCAAAAGCGAACTCTTCCCACCAAGACCTACCGATTCTTGGGTTGCTCACCACGGTTTCGGCTCTTGGGAGGCGGACAGTTGGGTATTCCCCGATACCCTAAAGTTTTACTTTGGTGAATCTGAAAATCTTGAAGAGATGACCGAAAGGTCAGGCTTCTTACAAAGGGTTGGATATAAATCTATTTTTGAAGAATCAAGACGTCAATGGCCTTACTGCTCAATGGCGGTTAACTGGTGCTTTAACGAGCCTTGGATTACTGCAGGTAACAACTCGGTAATATCCTATCCAAACGTTAAAAAACAGGGTTATTACGGAATTAAAGAGGCTCTTCGCCCCGTAATAGCAAGTGCCAGAGCCGAGCGTTTTGATTGGCAGGCAGACTCTATTTTCTCTGCCGAATTGTGGTTGCTTAACAGCTCTAACGAAACTGCTTCAAAAGAAATTACTGCAACTATCATAATAAACGGCAAGGAATATGAGCAAATTTCATGGAAATCAGGCGAAGTTGACCCTCGTACTAATAAAATGGGCCCCACATTAAACTTTATGATTCCCTACTGCGAAGAAGACACTATAATGACATTGAAGCTAAAAACCGAGGATGGCATCGGCGACAGTAGTTATTCATTTAAGGTTTATGCTTCAAAAATTAAGAGCACAGAGAAAATACTTAATCATTAGTACCTTAATAAAAACCACCAAAAGTAAAGAATTGTCTATATGTTATAGCAATTTTGACGAGAAAAATCAATTAATTGTGTTAAAATACTAATGAGGTGATATTTTATGAAGTGGATTTCCACAACCGATAACGAAAGATGGTCTGAAAACAATACATATTCGGAAGAAAAAGGTGAAGAACTTAAAATTAAAGAGCCTTTTGGTAAAGAAATGTACGGATTTGGCGCATGCTTTAACGAAATTGGCATGAAGGCAATAGCTTCTTTATCAGAAGAAAAGCAAAAGGAAATATTTGACGATTTATTTTCTGTTGATGGATTAGGCTTATGCTACAATAGGATTTCGATTGCTGCAAATGATTTTGCCGAAGATTGGTATAGTTATAATGACACCAAATACGACTACGCAATGGAAAACTTTTCTATTGATAGAGATAAGAAATACATAATACCTGCTATTAAACAGGCGCAAAAGCGTTGTCCTGATATGGAGTTTTTTGCTTCGCCCTGGAGTCCGCCAACATGGATGAAATATCCACAGGCGTGTAATTTTGGCAAGTTAATACAGACTGATGAAAATTTAAAGGCGTATGCCCTTTATTTCAAAAAATTCATTGAAGAATATGCAAAAGAAGGTATTAAAATTTCTCATTTGCACCCTCAAAATGAATTTTTATGTGACCACAAATTCCCTTCTTGTCAGTATTCTGCGGAGGAAATGGAGAATTTTATAGCAAATTATTTAATCGATGAAATAGATGGTTTATGTGAAATATGGCTTGGTACAAATTGTTGGCGCGATAACTACACAAATGTTTATAACACCATAATGCAAAACCCAAAGATAAGGGAAAACATTGCCGGTGCAGGTTTTCAATGGAGCGCAACCGATGAGATAGAAATGTTTTGCGAGGATTATCCCGACAAAAATGCAGTTCATACAGAATGTGAATGTGGCGATGGTCTTAACACTTGGAAACACGCAATGCACGTATTTGAATTATTTAGGCGCTCAAGTAAATCGGGAGCCAGAGCAAATGTTTATTGGAATATGGTGCTTGAGGCAGGTGGACTATCAACTTGGGGATGGCGTCAGAATTCTCTTTTCATCATTGATAACGGTTCCTATGAAAAAACACCTGAATATTATTGCGTAAAACACTTTTCGCATTTTGTTAAAAAAGGTGCGGTCATGTTAAAAACCGAGGGAGCACATTCTTCAAGCTCGGCGGTGTTTAAAAATAAAGATGGTAGTATTGTTGCAGTAATAACAAACCCATATAATAAAGAAAAGGTTTTAACAATTCAAAATAAGAATTATATTTTAAAGCCAATGTCCTTCAACACCATTTTGCTATAATGAATTCGCAGCCGAAATAAGGGTTAGCCCTATTTCGACATCCGCATAGTCATTAGTGTTCACCCAAACAATTCTTTCTGCATTTAAACACACTATATGGTTAGCGGTTGAAAATATGTAAGATAAAATCAGAACCACCGGTTGAACCGGTGGTTTGTTCTTTCCATAGGAATGGGTGATTACCTTGTTATTTTTACTTTTTTCGGGCTTGCTACTATCTCGCCCTTTTTGTTGTAGTTTCGCTCTTTTTATTATCACACAGTATAACCGTGGGATTTCCTGCATCTAAATACTCCAATAAAAAAATGGAAGAAGCTTAACCTTAGCCTCTTCCATTCTTAATATTTACGATTTAGCAAGTTTTCCAAGTGCGTTTTTTTATAACCTCAACCGCCATTTTTCAGGGTTTCCTCCGCCTTTTGAATGTTATCCATTAATTATCACCTGAATTTATTTTATATTTAAAAATAATACTTGTCAATAAAATTTGGTATTTCTTGCAAAACGCTGATTTGTAATGTATAATAATCTAAAATACTTAATGTTAGGAAGTTTTGCTATGAAAGCCGTAATTATTCAACCGCCATATTCGCGTGATGTTTCTTTTTCGGATGAATATTTTGAATTTAAGCTTGACCGTCTCAAAAGTTGTGACAGTTCGGCAGATATTATTGTTTTGCCCGAATACAGCGATGTTCCCTGCGCCACCTCTACTTTAGAGGAAACACTCTATTATCACGATAAATACATAGATATTTTACTTGACAAGTGCATTGAAACCGCCAAGAGATGTAACAGTTTGGTGTTTGTAAATGCATTAAGTCTTGAAGAAAAAGGCTACCGCAACACAACCTATGTTTACGGCAGAAACGGTGAACTTTTAGGAAAATACTTTAAAAAGCATCTTCCTCCGCTTGAATTAGAGGTTTTAAAGTTAGACAGTGATTATACCTTTGAATATTCCGAACCTTACGTACTCGAAATTGAAGGCTTGCGCTATGGTTTTTTAACCTGCTATGATTTCTATTTTTACGAGGCATTTGCCAATATTGCAAGACAAAATGTTGATATAATTATAGGATGTTCTTTGCAGAGAAGTGATTCACACGATGCTATTGAAACCATGTGCAGATTTTTGGCATATAACACAAACGCTTATGTGCTTCGTTCATCAGTTAGCTTTAGTGAGGATTCCCAGATTTGCGGGGCTAGTATGGCAGTATCCCCTTACGGCAAGGTGCTTTGCAATATGAAGGGTAAATTCGGTATGGCAGAGGTTGAATTTGACCCCAAGGATAAATACTACAAGCCTGCAGGCTACGGTAATCCTGATGCATCACACTACGAATACATAGAATACGGCAGAAAGCCTTGGCAATACCGCTTGGGCGGTGCTTCTGTTATAGCTGATGATAATTATTTAAAATATCCTCGCATTTGCGCCCACCGCGGATTCAGCACAATAGCACCCGAAAACAGTATGCCCGCGTTTGGTGCGGCTGTAGCTTTAGGCGCACACGAAATCGAGTTTGATTTATGGCCCACCGCCGATGGTGAAATTGTTTCCTGCCATGATGACACATTAGAGCGCGTAAGCACAGGAAACGGCAAAATTTACGAGCATACTTTGGCAGAACTTGAAGAATTGGATTTCGGAGTTAAATTTGGCGAAAAATTTAAAAGTCTTAAAATACCGCGATTTGAAGAAATTCTCAAAAAACTTGGCGGACAGACCATAATGAACATTCATATCAAGCCTTTGGGAGATAGTTACAACCCCGAAATTATGAAAAAAATCGTATCTCTTATCAGAAAATATGATTGCTCAAAGCAAGTGTATTTTATGATTGAGGTTGATAGTGATATAACCATGTTTAAAAATTATGCTCCTGATATTAAGGTCTGCGTGGGTCACGATTATAACAGACCGTGGGAAATAGTTGACCGTGCTATTGCTTTAGGTGCTCAAAAGGTGCAGTTTTTTAAGCCGTTTTATAACAAGGAAATGGTTGAAAAGGCACACGCAAACGACATTATTTGTAATGTTTTCTGGTCTGATGACCCTAAAGAGGCAAAGGAATTGCTCGAAATGGGTATGGACACCATTCTTACCAACGAATATAACCTTGTTTCGCAGATATTAAAATAAACTTAAATTTCAGGAGAATATAATGATTGAAAAAATAACTTCATTTTTAAATGATGCACTTTACAGTTACATATTAATAATTCTTTTGGTATTAGGCGGAATATACTTCACATTCCGCACCAAGTTCGTTCAGTTCAGATTACTCAAAGAGCAGTTCCGCTCGGTGCTTGAAAAACCGAAGAACAAAAAGGGTGTTTCTTCCTTTCAGGCGCTTATGGTCTCCACCGCTTCCCGAGTTGGAACCGGCAATATAATCGGTGTTTCGGTGGCGCTTTGCTGCGGCGGTTACGGTGCTATGTTCTGGATGTGGGTTATCGCCTTAATCGGTGCGGCCTCCGCTTTTGTCGAAAGCACACTTGCCCAAATTTACAAAAAAAAAGGACCCGATGGCAGTTACGGCGGACCCGCATACTACATTGAAGCAGTTTTTAAAGGCAAAGGCATTGCAATAATTTTCTCAATATTCTTGATACTAACCTACGGTGTTGGATTTAATATGTTGGCTTCCTACAACCTGCAATCAACTTTTAGTGCTTATTCTTTTTATAATGAAAAAATCACACCATGGATAATTGGTGCCATATTAGCAGTTATTGTTGGTTTCTGCCTTTTCGGCGGCGGTAAAAGAATAATTAAAACAACCACATTTTTAGTGCCTTTTATGGGCGCAGCTTACATTATAGTAGCGCTTGCAATAACCTTAATCAACGCATCTCAATTGCCACATATTTTAAAGGAAATCTTTGTTGGTGCTTTTGATTTTAAAGCAATATTCGGCGGTTTTTCTGGTTCGTGCATAATGTACGGCATAAAACGTGGATTATTCAGTAATGAAGCAGGTGTTGGCTCTGCGCCTAATGCCTCCGCCTCTGCCGATGTTGCTCACCCCGTAAAACAAGGCTTGGTGCAGATTCTTTCTGTGTTTATCGACACTCTTTTAGTCTGCTCTGCCACCGGATTTATGTGTATGGCATCCGGTATTGTTCCTACAAAAGCACTTGAAGGCGCACCTTATGTGCAAGCCGCAATTACCGAAACTTTAGGAGAATTTGGTCCCATTTTTATTACGGCTGCTATGGTGCTTTTCGCGTTCACCACTTTACTTGGAAATCTTTTCTATGTGGATAAAGCGTTCTGCTATCTTTTAGGTAAAAATCCCGACAAAAAATTCAATACAGTATACTATATTGTAGCCTCTCTTTTGGTTCTTTTGGGAGCGGGACTTAATGCTGGTTTACTTTGGGATATAGCCGATTTAACAATGGGCGGTATGGCCCTTATAAATATGCCCGTAATAATCTATTTGGGCAAATATGCAATACGTGCGCTCAACGATTATACTTCACAGAGAAAACTTGGAAAAGACCCCGTGTTTTACGCTAAAAGCATTGATCTTCCACACGATGTGGATTATTGGAAAGAGTGAATTTTATGATATTTTATTACATCCGCCACGGAGACCCGATTTATGACCCCGATTCACTAACCCCATTAGGTGAACGCCAAGCAGAAGCGGTTGCAAAGCGACTTTCGGTTTACGGTTTAGATGAAATATACGCTTCAACCTCAAACCGCGCAATACTGACCGCAAAGCCCACCGCCGAAATTCTCAAAAAAGAAATAAAACTTCTTGATTTTGCTAACGAAGGTCACGCCTATGACGAGTTTACCTTAAAAGAAAACGGACATAGACATTGGGTATATCAAGATAGAAAGCTTATGGAGCTTTTTAACACAAAAGAAATCAGAAATATGGGTGATGAATGGTTTAACCACGAAGCATTTAAGGAAACTAAATGCAAACAAGGTGTTGAGCGTATTTACCGCGAAAGCGATGCCTTTTTTAAAGAATTAGGCTATGAGCATATCCCTTACACCGGTCAATATAAGGTTATAAATTCAAACCCTAAAAGAATTGGTATGTTCGCTCATCATGGTTTTGGTATGGCTTTCTTAAGCGCCATTCTTGATATTCCTTATCCCATGATGGTATCCCATTTTAATATGAGCCATTCGGCTATTACAATCATCAATTTTGAAGAGGAAAACGGAATAGCAATACCTATGGTTTATTCCCTTTCAAATGATTCCCATCTTTATAAAGAGGGATTGCCCACAAATTATAATAATATGCTAAGAATTTAATTAAGGAAACACAAGCGGACGATTCTCTTATGTTAAGTCTATCGAAACAATTCAAAAATGGTCGGGGTTCCCGACCGTTTTCTTATCATCAATTTGCCGTTTTTTCGTAGGGGTCGATGCCCTTCATCGACCCGCGGATTTTCAGCAAATTTTACGGGCTTATGTGGGCATAAGCCCCTACAATGGGTTAATTTACCATTCGTAGGGAATCACCCGCGTGTGATTCCGCAAGATTTCATCTTTGCTTGCGGACAGTCGGGACGCCTGTCCCTACAAATACCCCCCTTGAAACACAAGAAACCAAAACACAGAGGACGGTGTTATCTGTGTCAAAATAAATCAAAAGCGGTCGAGGTTTATTGAACAAGTCCAGTAAAAACGGACAATAGAAAAAAAGAGTCCCCTATGGTAGAATTGAAATAACTACCATAGGGGGATTTTTTATGCCAAGAGAATATAGAAATATAAAGGAATATGAAAGCGAAATATTTGCATTGCGA
>JAZTXU010000117.1:0-1559 GCA_045636565.1 Acutalibacteraceae bacterium | reverse complement strand
TGTTAAAGAAGCTGATTTTGAATGGTATAGAAATACTTGGTTTAGTTGGGCAGAAGGTTATAACGTTTGCCTTTTGTTCGGTGAAATAGAAACTGAACCGGGTAATAATACCACAGGTGGTATGCAGAATTATATTGATTTACTTGCAGAATCGGCAGAAAAGGGTTTTCATTTCTCAAGTGCAATATGGCGCCCTCACGGACAAAACGGAGAATTCCATAGTGTGTGGGGAGATTCAGGTTGGTCTAAAAAATATTGCACTCCGGCACCAAAGCCCACCGCTCGTTATGCTTCCGAGGCAGAGGATTTATACGGTGAAAAGAACGATGCCCGTATAGAACTTGTGAAAGCTCCTGACCTTTTTGGTGCCACAACGGGTACCGGTGTTTCAATGAAGCCTAATCTTAAAACTACCGAGTATTATGAACCGGAAGCAAGCACCGAACTTGTTGATAATATCATTTACAAAGAAGGCAAGTATAAATTGCTTGTACGCGCTTGCGGTAACAAGGGGTATGACGGTGACTTTATTGTAGGTTACCGTGATATTGACGGTACAGTTCACCAAATCGCTCGTTTTGGCGGTAAGAACACATCAGGTGTGCATTATTATCAGTCTATTGATTTCACCGCTAAAAAGAAGATAGTGTCTTTCGTGTATTTTAGTTGCGAGACCTCTAAAAAGAGCGCTATAATCGACCGCGTTTACATAATAGGTACTGCCACGAATAACGAAACAAGCTCACGCTTGAAGGCTACTATTCCTGAGGTGAATAAAGTTATAGATTTAAGCGGAAAAAGCCATGTTATCGCATCTGCAGATAATAATGCAGGTAACGATAAACCCGCAACCAAGCCTGAGGATAAAAACGAAACAACCTCAAGTCCCGACGAAACCGAAAAACCCGATGACAAAAATGAGGATACCAACAATGCTGATGTCAACTCACAAGAACAGTCGGGCGATAAGAGCGAGCAAACTGAAACAAACAACTCCTCAACCACCGAAACAGAAAAAGAAGATTATACAATTTATATTTGGATTGGTGCAGGTCTTGTTTTAGCTATAGCAGCTTTTGTTGTGGTTTGCGTTATTGTGGTTAAGAAGAGAAATAAAACAGAAGTTTTATAATATATTTGAAAATTTAATAATTTGAAGAAGCTTAAAACCCGCGGAAGATTCCGCGGGTTTGTTGTTTAGAATTCGACAAACTATAAGTATAAAATTTCTAATTTATCTCAAATTATATTTTTTCTGTATTCACTTGGGGTGCAATGGCAAATATGGTGAAATTTTGTTGGAGGCTTGTAAGTACATAAATGGTATTTCGGCTGATTTTGTTTCGCCTGAAATTGATGAATTGAGTTCAAGATGGGATTAGTAGTTATATAAAACATTTTGAGTCGTAATAAAATACACTGATATAAAAACGATAGTATATCTAACTTTTTTCTATAAAATAGTGGATATTCTCTATTGAAATATTATTATCCTCGTGATATATTACATTTAACCAATTAAAATTCAAAGGGGTTATTTTATGAAATTTCCAATTAAT
>JAZTXU010000116.1:0-13307 GCA_045636565.1 Acutalibacteraceae bacterium | reverse complement strand
GAGAGCAGCGTAAAACCCGTCTGTATTATCAATATGCGGCATAAAGGTATGCTCATACTTAAGTTTTAACCCATTATACTCTTTTTGAATCAAAATTACAAGTTTTTCATTTTCTTCCCGCCTTAACGTGCAGGTTGAATAGAGAATTTTTCCGCCTTTTTTAAGGTGTTTTACAGCATTAAAAAATATTTTCCGCTGAATTTCCTCTAATTCTTTAAAATCATTACCTGTTTTATATTTAAGTTCAGGTTTTCGGCGGATAACACCAAGCCCCGAACAAGGTACATCACATAAAATATAATCAAACTCGCCCAGATTTTCATTATAGACCGTGGCATCATTAACCATCGGTTTTATGATATCAAGACCTAATCTTTTTGCTGACTTTTCAATAAGACCTACCCTTGCTTCATATAAATCGCAGGAAACAATTTCGCCCTTATTTTTCATAAGCGCTGCCATTGTAAAACTTTTTCCGCCCGGAGCCGCGCATAAATCGAGCACGCGAGAGCCGGAGGTTGGCGCTAAAACGGAAACCGCCTTTTGAGAAGCATAATCCTGCGCGTAAAAAAGACCTTCTTTATAAAGCGGATTCTGTGAAATATCCATTCCCTTTTCAATTATAAGTGAATCGGGGATTTCTCCTTTTTTCGCCACAATTCCCATAGCACCCAACTTTTCTATGAGTTCATCGGCGGTGGTTTTAACCGTATTAACCCTGAGCGTTACGGGAGGTGCTTCAAGACTTTCTTCTAACAGTTTCACTGCATTTTCCACACCGTAATCATTTATAAAACCTTGGGCAATCCATTCGGGGCAAGAAAATCTCACACTTAAATCAATTGCGGTTTCACCCTTGGGCAATTTGATTTCGTTCCTTAAAGCAGAGCGCAACACAGCATTAACAAAGCCTGCATTTCGGCTTTCTTTTGAAGATTTAATAATTTTAACTGTTTCGTTTACCGCTGCACTGTCAGGAATTTTATCCATATACATTATCTGATAAAGTCCCACGCGGAGCGCGTTAAGGGTAAATGGTGCGGTTTTCTTTAAAGGAGTTTTCATAAAGAGAGAAAGTACATAATCGAGTGTGATTTTTCTATCCAGAACACCGTAAACCAGTGCCGAAAAGAAGGCTTTATCCTCTTTTTGAAGTTCTGTTTCCTTCAAAAAACTGTTAAGAGTTATATTTGAATAAGCATTTTCCTTCTCGATTTTAAGAAGCGCCTTGACCGCTAATTTTCGTGGACTTGCCATTATTCATCCACCGCCATACCGATTTCAATACTGTTGCCGTTAAGATACTGCTTTGCGGTCATCTGCTTTGAGCCTTCGGGCTGCAAAACAGTAATTTTAATGGAGGTGTTTTCTCCGCAGGCGATTACAAGTTCATTTGTGTTGCCAACAACAGTACCTGAATTTGCGGTAGTTTTATCCCCAACAAGTGCGCTTATAACCTTAATTCGTTTGCCGTTTAAGAAAAAGTAAGCGCAAGGCCATGAATAATAACCTCTTACAGCATTATGAATTTCATCGGCAGTTTTACTGAAATCAAGTTTTGCCATTTCCTTTTTAATAATTGGGGCATAACTTGCCATTTCTTCGTTCTGTTTTATGGGTGTGATTTCACCCTTTTCAAGTTTTTCCAAGGTGGAAATCATAAGTTTTGCACTTAAAACAGAAAGGCGGTCAAAAAGTTCCTCTGCAGTTTCTTCTATGCCAATATCCACCGTTATTTGTTCTAAAATATCACCCGTATCCATACCCTTATCCATAAGCATGGTGGTGATACCTGTTTGCTTTTCACCACAAACAATGCACCACTGTATTGGAGAAGCGCCTCTGTAAGCGGGAAGCAGTGAAGCGTGACCGTTCACGCAACCGTATTTCGGAATATTAAGCACATCTTCGGGCAAAAGTTTGCCGTAAGCCACAACCACAATAACATCAGGTGCTATATCCCTTAAAATCGCCTTTGCTTCTTCATCTCTTAAAGTGGCAGGCTGATACACGGGGATACCGTAATTTAAAGCCGTTTCTTTAACGGGCGGAGCGGTTAAAATCTGCTTTCGGCCAACAGGTTTATCAGGCTGACAAAAAACCGCCGCAACATCCTTCTTTGCCTCCACTAATGCTTTGAGGGTTTCCACCGCGTAATCGGGTGTTCCCATAAAAACTATTTTCATAGAAAAGATTCCCTTATTTCTTTATTCTGTCAATATAAAGTATTCCGTCAAGATGGTCAATTTCATGGCACAACGCCCTTGCTTTAAAGCCCTCTGCTTCTAAAACGAAATTGTTTCCGTTTCTGTCCTGCGCACGAACTGTAACCTTTAAAGGTCTTTCCACCTGCTCAAATCTGTCAGGCACGGAAAGACAACCCTCGCTGCCAATCTGCGAGCCGCTTTTTTCCATTATAACGGGATTTACAAGTTCTATTATACCGTCACCCACATCGATAACACAGTATCTTCTGAGAATTCCCACCTGAGGAGCGGCAAGCCCCACACCCTCAGCTTTATACATTGTGTCACGCATATCATCGAGAGTCTGACCCAACTTTTCATCAAAGGTCATCTGTGTACGGCAGATTTTTCTCAAAACGTCGTCACCAATTTTAACTATATTTCTGAGTGCCATTTTTACCTCCGATAGTTTAACTACATTACCGATTCGGGATTCATATCCACCGAAACGGTAGCGTCCGAAATCAGTTTAATATCAATCGCACGGCGAAGCATTTTTCTGAAATCGGCATTATTTTTACATTTAATAACCATACGAAAACGGTATCGGTTATTAATCTTTGAAACTGTGGCGGGCAGAGGGCCTAAAATTATCACTTTAACACCCTTAAACTCGCCTTCTATGAGCGATTTTATATTATCGAAAACCTCTTTTATGGTTTTTTCGGCGACACTTTTTGAAAGTGCCTGCGCGCTTACAAGACAAATATCACAATAAGGCGGATAAACCATAAGTTTTCGAGACATTATTTCTTCATTATAAAAACTTTCATAATCCTGAGAGGATGCAAGTTCAATAAGATTACTTTCGGGGGAGACGGTCTGGATTATGGCACGACCCGCATTGTCACCTCTGCCGGCTCTGCCCACAACCTGTGCCAAAAGTGAAAAGGAGCGCTCAAAACTGCGAAAATCCTCACTGTACATCGCACTGTCAGCCCCTAAAACTCCAACAAGTGTGACATTCGGGAAATCGAGCCCCTTTGCCACCATCTGAGTTCCTATTAATATATCATATTTACCGTCCGCAAAATCCTTTAAATAAGCCGAGTAAGAATCTCGGGCGGTTGTACTGTCTGCATCTAATCTTAAAATGTTAGCATCGGGAAAGAGCGAACTCAGTTCCTCCTCCGCTTTTTGAGTGCCGAGTCCCGTAAATTTCATATTTTCATTTCTGCATTCGGGACAAACACCATCTGACTTTTTGGAATAACCGCAGTAATGACACATAAGGCGGTTATTTGCCGAGTGATAAGTCAGCGAAACACTGCAATTAGGGCAGGTTTCAACGTATCCGCAAGCAGAACAGGAAACATAAGTGTTATGCCCACGTCGGTTTAAAAGCAAAATAACCTGCTTTTTATCTTCAATAGTATCGCATATTGCTTCGTAAAGTCGATTGCTTAAAACTCCCGTATTACCCCTTTGCAATTCTTCGCGCATATCAACCGTTTCAACGGTGGGAAGCACTGCGTTTCCGTAACGGTTTTTAATTTTATAAAGGCTATACATCCCTTTTTGCGCCAAAGTGAAACTTTCCATAGACGGGGTTGCAGATGATAAGCAAAGAAGCCCTTTGTGGAAACCCACACGAAATTTAGCCAGCGCGGTGGCATGAAAACGGGGAGTTTTTTCCGACTTATAGGTGTGTTCCTGCTCCTCATCAACGATAATAAGACCTAAATCCTTAAAAGGAGCAAAAACAGCACTTCTGGTACCTATTGCAATAAGCGCTTTACCGTCTTTTATCCTTTGCCATTCGTTGAGTCTTTTTCCCATTGACATGGCGCTGTGAAAAACGGCTATTTTGTTACCGTAACGGCTTGTAAAAAGTGAAATCAGTTGCGGTGTCAGAGAAATTTCGGGCACCATAACAATAACTCCGCGCCCATCACTTACCGCTTTGTCAACAAGTTTTAAGAAAACCTGGGTTTTGCCTGAGCCCGTAACACCATAAAGCAAGGCGGTTTTGGAATTTCCGCAGTTATAGTCACTAAGTAAACCTTCGTATGCTTTTTGTTGCTCATCGGTCAAAACAATTTCTCCGGTGTTTTTCTTATAACCATCGGTATCGCTCGAACGGTAAACCTTCTTTTCAAAGGCGCAAAGCACACCTTTTTTAATAAGGTTTTCCACAACAGACGCCGAAACACCCGTGAAATAACATATTTCCTTTACCGCTGCCGAGCCTATTTCCTCTAAAAGGCTTACAACCTCTTTCTGCCTTGTGGTAAATTTGATTTCTCCACCCACACCGTCACTAAGACAGACCCATTTCTGAGTGGCATCTCCCACACGGCGTTTTAAATCGCTTATTTTAATAAGCGCTTCTTTTTCGCAAAGCGAATCAAGAAGTTCAGTATTTACACCGAAACGCGTTTTCAAATGCGCTTCTTCGGTTTCGCCCTTGTGAGACAGATACTCAAATATTGTTTTTTCATCCTCATTTAATAGGGAGAGGCTCGAAAACTCAACATTTGCAGAGTAAAAATTAACCGTTTTAAAGCCTAAGCCTGCCGGAATCATAACGCCCACGGCGTCATAATAAGTACAAAACACCGTTTCGCGCATATATTCAGCCAACTTCAACATTTCTTCTGTTAAAATCGGCTCTTCATCGGTTAAAGAAGAAATTTTTTTAAGACCGGCCACATCTTCCTCGCAAACCGAGAAAATCATACCCTCACGGGTGGTGTTTCCTCTGCCGAAAGGAACGGTTGCCCTTAACCCTGCCTTAACTTTGCCGTAATGTTCAGGAGGAACGGCATAGGTATAAAGCTTATCAAAAGCAAAAGTTGCTCCTTTAAGAGCAATTTTCACAACAAGCCCCTTCATTATGCCACCTCCTTAGGTTTATCATAATTTACAATTACTCGATTTCAGAAGCCAACTTATCAATAGCAATGCTTACGGGCTTTTCAACGATAATTTCGCCGGCTGCTTCTGCTTTTGCAGAAATATCGCGTGCTGTGTGTGCCACATCAATTACAAGACGGTATCTGTTATCACTGTTCTGAATCAACTTTCCAATATTGGGATTTAACATTTTTCCAACACCTCATCAATAATATGTTTTTGTCGTCCCAGTTGCAATCTGCAACTGTTTATTACAGAAATTATATCGTCAACCGCACAAGGAATATCACGGTTTACTACAATATAGTCATACTCATTGGCGCGCTTAATTTCGCCAAGAGCACTTTTAAGTCTTTTTTCAATAAGTTCTTTCGATTCGGTACCTCTGCCCGAAAGCCTGCGCTCAAGTTCACCGAATGAAGGAGGCATAATAAAAATGCTTACCGCCTGAGGCAGTTTTGAACGAATCTGAGCCGCGCCGTTCACATCTACCTCAATTATTATATCCTTACCACTTGCGGTTGCTTCTTCAACGGGCTTTCTTGGGGTTCCGTAATAATTATCAACATACTTGTTATATTCAAGCAGTTCATTTGCGGCAATCATGGCCTCAAATTTTTCCTTGGAAATAAAATTGTATTTTTCGCCCTCTTTTTCACCCTCGCGCATATCGCGTGTGATAGATGAAATTGAGAATGCAATTTCAGGGCGCTTTTTAAAAAGTTCCACCAAAAGTGTATCCTTACCGGAGCCCGATGGCCCCGATATTATAAAAACCTGACCCTTATTCATCCTCTTCATCCTCATCATCAATACTGTTTTCCTCTGCAATTCGGTTTGCAAGAGTTTCTGTTTGCAAATATGTTAAAATTATATGGTCACTGTCAGTCACAATAACCGCTCTTGTTCTTCTGCCCTGAGTTGCATCAATAAGATTTCCTCTTTCTCTAGCGTCCTGAATTATACGCTTAACAGGGGCAGAATCGGGACTGATAATCGCTATCATACGATTTGCAGATACCATATTTCCAAAACCAATATTTACCAATTTCATTTTTAATCACCCGAATATAAAAATATTATGTAAACCGTTGAACATCGTTTAAAAGATTCTTATTCTATGTTTTGAATCTGTTCACGGATTTTCTCTATTTCCGATTTTATGTCAACCACTATGTGTGCGATTTCAATATCCTGAGCCTTTGAACCGATTGTATTGGTCTCTCTGTTCATTTCCTGAACTATAAAATCAAGTTTCTTACCAACAGGTTCATCTCCACCAAGCAAAGTGCTTAATTGCTTAATGTGGCTTCTTAGTCTTACAGTTTCTTCATCAACCGCTACCTTATCGGCAAAAATTGCAGTTTCGGTGATAAGACGCTGCTCATCCACCTTTGCATCTGCCAAAAGGTCACGGATTTTTTGTTCTAACTTTTCACGGTAAGCCTTCACCGTTTCAGGAGAGCGAGTTTCAACTTCTGCCACCTTACCAAGTATAGTTTCTGTGCGAGATAAAATATCTGCTTTAAGTCTTTCTCCCTCTGTTTCGCGCATATTAACAAAACTTTCAATTGCCTTTTCGGTAACGGTTGTAACCGCTTCTTCAATTACCTCATCGGGTAAAATGGTGCGTCGTGTTTTGAAAATTTCGTTGTTACCCGCAAGAGCGGATACCTTAATATCATTCTTAATACGGTATTTTTTAGATAATTCTCCCAAAGCCTTGATATATGCGTTTGCATAGGCCTCGTTCAACTCAACCACCATGCTATTTTCGGAATTATCCTCAATCATAACCGAAAGTTCAACCTTGCCGCGGGTAATGCTCTTCTGGCAAAGTGTTTTTAAAGACTCCTCCAAAAACTGATACGCTCTGGGTATGCGGCAATTAAATTCAAAATATCTGTGATTTACCGCCCTTATTTCAACCGTAACATCAAGATTGTTTATTTTTTCTGTGCTTCTTCCGAAGCCGGTCATACTTTTAACCATTGAATTTCACTTCCAAACCAATTAAGGGTAAATATTCTAATTATTATACCAAATTATATACCTTTTTGTCAATATTAACGCTCTTAATTCTCGCTTCTGCCGGGACGGCTCATAAGGTCATACAAAGCAGTGCTTACATCCTTATTTTCGTAAAGAATAGCATAACATTCACCTATAATCGGCATTTCAATACTATATTTTTTCGCGAGCTCGTAAGCCATTTCCGAAGCATAATAACCTTCAACTGTGCCAACCTCTTTAAGCGCGGTTTCCACCGACACTCCTCTTCCGACCTTAAAACCAAAACAGTTATTACGGCTATGCTGTGAGGTACAGGTAACAATAAGGTCACCAAGACCTGTAAGTCCCGAGAATGTAGCCTCTCTGCCACCCATGCAAACACCGAGCCTGCACATTTCCGCAAGACCTCTTGTTATAAGCGCCGCTCTTGTGTTATCGCCAAGTTGTAATCCCTCGCAGATACCTGCGGCAATCGCAATAACATTTTTAAGTGCGCCGCCAAGTTCCACACCAACAAGGTCACCCGAGGTATAAACTCTCAAATGCTCTGAGGAAAGTATATTCTGCACCGCCTGAGAAGCAGGGAGTGATTTTGAAGCTGCAACAAGTGATGTTGGCACATTTCTTGCAACCTCTTCTGCGTGGGAAGGACCTGAAAGAACAACCAACGGCACATCAGGTATTTCTTCTTCTATAACCTGAGAAAGTCTTTTAAGCGAGCTCTTTTCAAGACCCTTTGAAACATTTATAACAATGCCGAAATCTTTATATTTTTTTAACTTCTGTGCAACACTTCTCACTGCAATAGAAGGTGTTGCGATTATTGTTAAGGTATCACCCTCAACAACCGACATATCGTCGGTAATATCCATATCATCAGGCAAGAAAATACCTTTCAAAAGTTTTTCGTTGGTGCGAGTTTCTCTTAAAAGTTCAACTTCTTCGGGAAACGGTGACCACAAGGTTACCTTGCAACCGTTTTTGTGAGCACAAAGCGCCAAAGCCATTCCCCAACCGCCTGAGCCTAAAACCGTAACCTTAATCACTGTTATCTTCCTTTCTTACCGATTCTGTTTTCAGTTCCCGCAAGCAAACGCTTAATGTTGCTTGTATGCTTTAATATTATAATAAGCGCCATTGCAGCACACATTAAAAACTGTGGCAAAAGCGAAGCGGATTCGTCACCAAAAATAACAGAACCTGCAACCACCGTAACGGTGGCCAAAATTGAACTTAATGATACATACTTTGAAACAAGAAGACAAATTGCAAAAACACCTATTCCCATTATTATTGCCCAGTGGGAGCAGATTGCAAAAATACCAACGCAGGTTGCAACACCCTTGCCGCCCTTAAAACCAAAGAAAATTGGGAAAACATGACCCACAACGCAAGCAAGTCCGCAAGCATAAGCACCGTAAATACCAACCGCCCACGATGCATCAGAATGCTCCGAAATATAATCGAATATGAGTTTACCCATAAAACTTGAAGCAAAACCCTTTAAAGCATCAAAAACAAAGGTGAGTGCGCCGGGCAAAAAGCCTGCATTTCGCATAACATTTGTGGTTCCGGCATTACCGCTGCCGAGTTCTCTGACATCCTTTTTCAGAAAGGCTTTTGCGAATATTACAGCAAAATTTATGCTTCCCAAAAGATATGCTGCCACAATAGTAACCAAAGCGGTCATAACCATTATTTATCGCCCCTTTCACGAATTACAAAACGTACGGGAGTACCCTCAAGACCAAAGGTTGCCCTTATTTGATTTTCAAGATATCTCTGGTATGAGAAATGGAAAAGCTCTGCCTTATTACAGAAGCAAACAAATGTTGGTGGCTTGGTTGAAGCCTGAGTCATATAATAAATTTTAAGTCGTTTACCTTTATCTGACGGAGGCTGAACACGAGCAGTAGCATCTGCCAGAATATCATTAAGCATACCGGTTGAAATGCGCATTGTGTTTTGCTCGTTAACGTATTTTACAAGTTCGAAAAGTCGGTCAACCCTTTGACCTGTCTTCGCAGAAATAAACACGATAGGTGCATACGGCATAAATGAGAAATCAACCATAAGTTTTTTGCGGAAGGCATCCATTGTGGTACCATCCTTTTCAACCGCATCCCATTTATTAACAGCAATTATGCAAGCCTTTCCCTCTTCCAAAGCCAAGCCTGCCACCTTTGAATCCTGCTCGGTAAAACCGTCCACACCGTCAATCATAATAACGCAAACATCGGCACGTTCGATCGCCATTTTGGCACGAAGCACACTGTATTTTTCGATTTTATCCTCAACCTTGGATTTGCGTCTGAGTCCCGCGGTATCAATAAAATTGTATTTAACACCATTCTTTTCAACAAGAGTATCAATGGCATCACGGGTTGTTCCTGCAATGTTGGAAACAATAGAACGTTCCTCACCTGCAATATTGTTTATAAGCGAGGATTTACCCGCATTAGGCTTACCGATTACGGCAACATTTATGATATCTTCATCTTCATCGGAAAATTCTTCTTCCGGAATATGAGATATAACCTCATCAAGCAGGTCACCCGTACCTGTGCCGTGAACAGAGGAAACGGCGATCGGGTCACCAATTCCCAAATTATAAAACTCATAAAACTCTGCGGGCATTTCGCCGATTTTATCACATTTATTAACGCAAAGCACAATCGGTTTGCCACTTTTACGAAGCATTGCCGCAACCTCTTCATCTGCCGCGGTAACACCGGTTTTAATATCTGTTACAAAAATAATAACACTTGCAGTGTCAATCGCAAGTTGTGCTTGGGAACGCATACTGCTTAAAATAATATCATCTGTTTTAGGCTCAATACCGCCGGTATCAACAAACATCATTTTTCTGCCAAGCCACTCACCGTCACCATAAATACGGTCTCGTGTAACACCGGGGGTATCATCCACAATGGAAAGCCTTTTTCCGATTATTTTATTGAAAAGTGTGGATTTGCCCACATTCGGTCTGCCAACAACCGCTACTACTGGTTTTGCCATTTGTATCAGCACTCCTTTCCGAGTATCTTATCTAAAAATTCGTATCCGTCATTATTTACGGGGGTTATATTAACATTAAGTTTTTCTGAGAGTTCACCGAGCGTGATACTGTCTAAAAACATATCTCCGCCATCTCGGAGCATTACGGAAGGTATAAGCAATTCTTCTCCTAATTCAACACCCTTTAACTGCTCCATTATGTCAGTTGCGGTAACAAGACCTGCCACGGTAATGTGACCGCCAAAAAAGTTATTTTTAATTGCAATCACTCTGCAATCAAGATTCTGCCACTTGCGGGTAATATCTTTAACCATTCCAAGTATAAACGGATATGCCGCCTCACCCGTTGCTATAGTGATTATGCGCTTTCTCTGTAAATCATAATCATCACCAGAAACCGCGCTTTCAACCTCACTTTGAAGTAAAGGTACTAATCCCACACCGTTTTCAAGTTGATGAAATTCCTCATAGTAATCGGCACTCGGCAACTCACGACAGGCTTTAATATAAAACTCATCCGCCGCGAACACCCTGCGCTCGCCGTATTTTTTTAGGCATTCTTCACCAAAGGAATCAATAATATCAATAGTTAAAGCGGCATTTTCTTTTGAAAAGGGTTCAAGGGAAACCAAGCCCTCACGATAACGAGTTAAACCCACAGGCACCGCCGCAACACACTCAACATTCTCTAAAGCGGTCAAATCTCTCAAAGAACGTTTTAATTCTTCACCATCATTGTAATTCGGCACCAAAACGAGCTGACAGTTCAGCTTAATGCCTGCATCATTAAATCGTTCAATAATTTTAAGTGCCTCGCCCGCGTTTTTATTGTTCATCATTTTTACGCGAAGCTCGGGATTTGTGGTGTGCACCGAAATATTTATGGGGCTTATATGCATTTTTATAATGCGTTCAATTTCGTGCTCGGTAATGTTGGTGAGTGTAATATAATTTCCGAACAGGAAAGAAAGACGAGAATCATCATCCTTAAAATAGAGGCTTTCGCGAAGACCTTTAGGCAACTGGTCAATAAAACAGAAAACACATTTATTACGGCAGGAATGTTTTTTATCCATAAGATAGGTTTCAAACTGTAACCCTAACTCATCGTATTCTTTCTTTTTAATTTTAACGGTTTTAAGTTTTCCTTTGGAATTGATGTATTCAACGGTCAGTTTTTCGTTGTTCTGATAAAAACGGTAATCAAGTACATCCATAATCTCGTTTTTATCGATCGACACAAGAACATCACCCGCGCAGATACCTTTTTTCGCCGCAATACTTCCCGTTTCGACAGATTCTATCACAACCGACAATCGAATACACCTCCATACCATTTAGTTTAAACTATATTATAATATATATATAATAAAAAAACAAGAGGAGGATTTGCTCCTCCTCTATCAAATTATTCGCTAACCTTTACAACCTCACGGCCGTCATACTGACCGCAAGCAGCGCAAAGTCTGTGAGGGCGCTTGTAAGCACCACATGAACACTTAACCAAAGTAGGTGCATTCAATTTCCAAACATTGTTTCTTCTCTTATCACGTCTTGCTTTAGAAGTTTTTCTCTTCGGTACTGCCATCTTAAAAGACCTCCTTTAAGTCAATTTAATCTTCATTGTTATCATTTAATAGTTGTGCAAGTGCGGCGAGTCTCGGGTCAATTTCCTTTTTAGGACAACCACATTCGCCTTCGTTCAGGTTTTTACCACACTTAAAGCAGATACCCCGGCATTCCTCACTGCATAGGTGCTTCATTGGAAGATTTACCACCGTTTCGGAATACACAAGCTCGTCCAAGTCAAGCTTCATATCGGGAGTTATGAGTATCGTGTCGCTTTCCTCGCCCTCTATTGAGGCGGCAAGGGACTTTTCCAAGGTCAAAGTGTGCTCCCGTTTGGTTTCAACACCACAACGGTCGCAAGGCGCTTCATAGCAATAAGCTATTTCGGCTTCTAACCTTACAAGACTTGCTTTGTTTGAAATGCTTCCCTTAAAATTCACCGGCTTTTTGAGCGGATATTCACCCATAAACTCAAGGTCAGACATATCCAAACTATACTCTATCGGCAGAGCAGAATTATCAGTTACAAAAATATGTTTTAAATCGATAATCATACTTCCACCTCTATCGTCGCACAGACTATTATATCCCCCGACTTCCCATTTGTCAAGGTTTTTATTGCATTTTTTAAATAAAATAATAGTTTGTATCCCATGCGGGCAGGCTAGGGAAATGTCTCATATAAAGTTTGTAATCATTTTTTATGTCAAAAACTGCTTTTGGCAAGGTCAAAATATCCTCTGTTCTGTGATAGCAGGATATAAGCATTTTGGGCGAAAATTCCTTGATAGTATGTTCCGCTCCCAAAATTGCGTTAAGTTCTTCGCCCTCAATATCCATCTTTATATAAGTTACACCCGATTCGCCTACAATCGAGTCAATAGTTGCAAACTCTGCTAATGTATCACCCGTAAAAGCTTTAGAATTTCTTCCATGCTTCATACCAAAAGGAGCCTCTCCCACAAAGCCTGAAACACAAAGATTTTTACACTCAACATTTTTCATATTTTCAGTATTTTTAACCAGTTTTTTAAAGGTTTTACTGTCAGGCTCAACGGCGGTTATTTTATCATATTTTTTTGCCCTGCTCACAAAGTCTAAAACCGTGTCACCATTATATGCTCCAAGGTCTAAAAACCTTTCATTTTCACCGAATTTCAAAAAATTTTCATAAGGCTCATCTATATCGGTTTCACATTCTAAAAGATACTCTATTTTGCCGCTTAACTTATACTTTACCGTGTTTTCAAAGGTTTTTCGGGATAAATCATCGGCAAGACGATTATAAACCCACTCGAATTTCTCTTTGTTTTCTTTTAAATATTTTTCCGTAAAAAGTTCGCCGCCGATTACCGGCACATCAGGTGCGTAAAGTTCACTTTCAGAAGATATTTTTTTAACATTCAAAAGCACTTCTTCCCTGTCACTTCCAAAGCAGAGAAGCACTATCATATCGCCGAATTTTTCTTTAAGTTCGGCATAAGAAGAAATCTTAAATCCGTGAAAAACCTTGTTTCTTACAAAGCCGTCACTTGCAAAAACGCCCTCAAACGAAATGCCATAATTCTCGAGCACATTTATAATTTTATCGGCACCGTTACCCAT
>JAZTXU010000115.1:0-5195 GCA_045636565.1 Acutalibacteraceae bacterium | reverse complement strand
GAGCAGTTTTTTGCTTTCTTTAACGTTAAGGTAGGTATATTCGGGGTTTTCTTGCACCGTGAGTTCAAATTCCTTTTCAAAATAAGGGAATAAAGGCTTTATGAATTTAAGGTCGTGACCTGAAATCAACAAGCGCATCTTCTTCGATGGGAATTTTTCTAACGCGCGGTAGACATTTTTATAGACATTCTCCGGCGAAAAACGTTCAACCTTTTCGGGCAGAGTTTCGGTGAAACCTTCATATTTTTCGCGGTTTGAGAAGAAATCAAGTATCTTTTCAACGCATTCCTCTGTGCTTTCGGTGTAAAGGGGGTAATCCTCGCCCAAAACGTCTGAATGCATCTTGGTTTTTCTTAAAATAAGAGGTACAGAGCAGAAACAGTATTCAAGAAGTTTCGAGGAAAGTTCCAAAGAACCGTCATTATCGACAGTAGTGCTTCTGAAAGAGTACCCGAGTTCGCAGGAATTTATAATTTCTGTGGTTTCGCTTTTAGGAAGCGAGCCGTAAAATACCACATTAGGCATAGATTTGAATTTGTTTAAAATTTCATTTTTTCTGCCGGCTAAATCGCGGTTGAATTTATCGCCAATCATGTGAAGGGTTATTTCACTGTCAAGTTTATAGAGCCTGTCCATAATCTCGATTAGTTCTAAAATATTCCATTCCTTTGCGATTTTCCCCGCATAAACTATGCTTTTTTTCTTTTTTTCGGGGGATTTAATACTGTCCTTAAAAATCATGGGGTTTAAAATCTGGAATTTATCACCGTCAACCTTCAGGACATCTTTTAAATAGTCACCCATCTGCACCGTTTGAACAAAGAACTGATTAACGCGATTGTAAATATACAGTATCTTTTCTTTTTCTGCGGCGGAAATCTTCTCTTTATCGTGGCAGAAATTGGTGATATATGGAATGAGTTTTTTTGAAAGAGCATCATTTCGGGCGATTTCCTGCACCGCTTCAAAACCGCGCACAATAATGCAGGAATAATCCCTTAAAGAGTCCGCCGCGGTCATAATCTTTACCACGTTAGAGGGCTCAACCAAAGAGATTCTCGGAAAAAATTCTTTTGCCGAAACGAGCGAAACATTATCTCTGAATGCAAGTTCGTTTTTAAGAACGGGATTGGTTATTTCGTCTTTAAGCAGTATATCAACAACATTGTTTTTATCTTGCGACAACAGTTTTGCAACCGATGAAAGCCACACCGAAGAACCGTCAACAATATTGAGGGTTAAATCACCGTAAAGTAATATTTTTTTCTTCAAAGTAATGCTCCTACTTTCCAAACAACACTAAAAAGATAAATTTTAAAAGTTTAATTTGCCTGAAAAATCGCTTTGGCTCGCGGATTAAACGGTAAAGCCATTCAAGACCAAGTTTCAGCATAAATTTGGGTGCCCTTTTTATATTGCCCGAAAGCACATCAAATGAACCGCCAACACCCATATATATTTTGGGACAAAGCCTGTCCCTATTCCCGACAATCCAATTTTCCTGTTTGGGCGAGCCAAGCGCAACAAAGACAATATCTGCACCACTTTCGTTTATTTCAGTGACGATTTTTTCATTGTCCTGTTCATAACCGTTTGCGGTGCCGACAATTTTTATATCGGGGTATTTTTCCTCTAATTTGGCTTTGGCTTTTGCAAGCGTTTCCGCCTTTGCGCCGTAAAGAAAAATTTTGTAACCCTTTTTGTTCGAAAGGGCGCAAATCATATCCATACACTCAATTCCGGTAACGCGGTTTTTTATGTTACCTTTTTTAAGGCGGGATGCAATTACAACGCCGATACCGTCTGCAATGGGGTAATCCGCACTGTCAAGCAGTTGGGCCAGTTTTTCATCTTTTCGGGCTTTGAGTACCTTTTCGGGATTAATTGCAACTATAAACGATTTTTTGTTGTTATCAATATCCGATTCAATATTTTTTGCCAATTCGTTATAACTCAAATCGGACACGGCAACCCCTAAAATTCGCTCCTTATTCATTGCATACACCCCTTTGGATGGTTTTCTCAACTAATAATTATACTGTATTTTGCACAAAAAAGCAAGTAGTATTATTGTGCAAAATAAGCAATAAAAAGGCTTATTCTGTCGACCTTTTATTTAACGCAAGGGTCTTTTACCACCTTTTCGGGCGGGAGTTCAAGTAATTCGGGATTTTTTAAGTATTTCTGCATTGCTCTGAAAGCGGTTGCAAAGTATGAGCCTGAGCAAATGCGTTCATCCATAACCGTGCCGATAGGCATACAACGCTCAAATACAACCTCTTTGCCCTTGCGGCGGGGAACCTCACGAAGATTACCCATGGTGAAAAACAGGCTTGTTGTGCCGAAATTGTAGCAATGGTGGTAAATATGGTTTGTTCTGATTGAAATAAGATTTGAAATAACAAGGCTGTTATGGAAGGGAGACATAGCAAGAATAGACTTGGGCAGCCAACCCCATCTGTCCATAAGTTTTAAAATAGGTACGCCCACTCTCAAAAGACCCGGAACGCTCAAAAGGAATTTGATTATCTTTTCGGTTCCGTTGTTTTCGGGTGCCTGGCGGTTTTCTTCAACATAGGATTCGATTTTCTTGTGAATATCGAAAATAGTATCAGTATGTTCAAAATACATTTTTGACATTGTTCCGTGACCGGAATCACCGTTTGTAAGCACAACCATGGCAACAGAAAGTTCGTTTCTGGCATAAATTTTCTTGTTAACAACAAAACGGTTGAGTTCGGGGAATTCTGCCACAGTGCGAATATATGCCGCAATAATAACTGCCATGTGGCTGAGGGGAGTGTTTTCTTTACGCTTTTGATTAAGATATTCGTGTATGGGGTCATACGGAATATCAAGTGTTATCATATTCATCGCGTCATTACGCTTGGTCATGATATGGGGTGCTACTGTGTACATAGGGTCGGCGCCTTTGAGTTTTTTGCCGTCAGCTCTCATGTAAGTCCTCCAAAAAAGAAATTTTTAACAAAACTATGGTATAAGTCTATTCTCTCCTTAAAAAATTAGAACATAAATACCCATAATCAGCAGTATTATAACACATTTCGACAAATTTTACAACATTTTTTTGCGCAAATATTAAATAAGAATTAAGTAAATATAAATATCAAGAAATATTTAAAAATGTTAATAAAATGTCTTTATTTTTTTATTAAGTTGTGCTATACTGTACAATGTATATCTATGCAATGTAAGAAAATCGGGAGGTGACCGTCTGTGATAAGAAAAATTATTTGTATATGCATTGCCTTTGTGATGTGCATAAGCCTTAGCGGTTGTGATTTTTTGTCTACCGATACAGCGGAACTTTTATCGCCTCCGGCACTTTCGGGTGACTTGAAGCCTATTGCCGATGCTATTAACAGCACCGAAAAATCGGGTTATGTTTTGAAATATCCCACAAGGGGAGAATATCGCTCTGCCGTGGTGCGAGAGGATATTGACGGTGACGGTGCGCTCGAAGCCTTCGCTTTTTACAGCACGACTGACGGGGAAACCGTTATGATGAACATCAACTTCATTTATTTGACAGGCGGTAAGTGGAAATCTGCCTGCAAGGAACAGATAGTTGCGGGCGGTGTGGATAAAATCGAGTTTTGCGACCTTAATAACGACGGTGTGAAAGAATTGCTTGTTGGTTGGGAAATTTACGGTGTGAGTGAAATGCAACTTGCTGTGTACAGTCTTGGTGGCAAGAATCTTACCCAACGCCTTTTAAAACGATACACACACTTTATTTCTTGTGACCTTAATGACGATAATACCCGCGAGGTGCTTTTAATTAATTCAAACACCGCTGAAAATATGAACCTGGCAACTCTTTACTCTTTGGGTAATACCGGAATGATGGAGGTTTCCTCCTGCGAACTTGACAGTACGGCGAAAACCATTAACGAACCGAAACTTTCAAGGCTTTCATCGGGCAAGCCTGCGGTTTATATTGATGAAATCAAGGGTGTGGGAGCGGTTACGGAAGTGCTTTTTATGGATAAGAACGAACTTGTAAATCCGCTTTTCCAGTTTGAAACCCGTGAAACCGTGGCAACCTTACGTTCGGCAAACTTTACCACTGACGATATGGACGGTGACGGTATTTTAGAAATCCCCATTCAGAAAGATGTACCTTCCGTTACACGTTCACAACTTAATGAAAAACTTTACCTTACCGAGTGGTGCACCTTTAACGGTGAAACCCTTACCACGCAGTCGACTACCATGATAAACGTGAATGACGGTTATATCTTCACCCTTCCGCAGAAATGGGTTAATAATATTGCGATTTTAAAGGATACTGATAAGCGTATCCGCGAAATATACCGTTACAATAAAGATGATATTATAATAACCGAAAGTCTGATTTACTTTAAAGCGGTTAAAAAGTCGGACTGGGATAAAGGTGTATTTGAATTTGACGATTTGGAAAAAATTACAGAAGATGATTTCACGGTTTACACCTGCCGCATATCGGATTCGGCTAAGAATGACGGTGTAAATCTTTCAAAGGTTAAAAAGACCTTTAAAATATACCAACAGGAGTGAGTTTTATGAAAAATGTACTTATTGTTGAAGATGAAGTGGCTATCCGCGAGTTTGAAGCCATAAATTTAAAACGCGTGGGTTACGAAATAACCGAAGCAGGCTCAGGCGAGGAAGCACTCGAAATATATGATAATGCGGGAATCCATTTTGATATTGCTTTGCTTGATATTTCCATGCCGGGTATGGATGGTTTCGCTCTCTGCAAGGAACTCAGACGTCGCAGTTCTGCGCTTGGTATTATTATGCTTACTGCCCGCACACAGGAGATGGATAAAATAAGCGGTTTAATGCTCGGAGCGGACGATTATATAACAAAGCCGTTCAGCCCCACAGAACTGCTTGCGCGTGTGGATTCACTTTACCGCCGTGTTGAAATGCAAACCCACAGAACCCCTGTTTCAACTGCGGATTCAATCACACTTGGAGAGTTTACTTTAAACCTCAGAAGAAGAACCTTGCAGAAAAACTCTGTTGATATTGAACTCACTCAGGTTGAATTCCAGATGATTGAATACTTCTTCAATAATCCCGATGTGGCTCTTGACCGTACCGATATTCTTAACCGAGTATGGGGAAGCAATTATTTCGGTGAGGAAAAAATTGTGGATGTTAATATGAGAAGACTTCGCAAGAAG
>JAZTXU010000114.1:0-1787 GCA_045636565.1 Acutalibacteraceae bacterium | reverse complement strand
GGGATTGTGTACTCATGATATCGGTGGTATTTTCTTTGATGGTCCTCTTATGCGTGATGATGGATGCTACTGTGATGTTTGCAGGGCGGATTTTGAAGAAAAGTTCGGTCATTCAATATACGAAGCAACAGATCTTGAACGATTGAAATTCAGAGTTGATATAGTAACCGAGCATATCAGAATCGCTTATGAAACAATTAAAAGTATTAACCCTAATATTGCGCTTTATGTTAATAACTCGGCTTTGAGGCCTGATGTTACAGGAAGCAATACAAGAAAGGTTTACAAATATGTTGATCTTATTGGGGCAGAGGGTGGATTTTATACCGCACGTTGCACTAACGAATCAATTTGGCAGACCAGTGCATTTATGAAACATCTTGAGTGTATTGTGGGCGACCCCATAAAAGAACAAAAGCCAATGGTAAACTTTATTTCGGCTAATGACAGTGGTATTTCCGAACAACTTAAAACAGAGGGCGAAACTGCACTTACATATGCCAAAACTTTGGCAAATGGTGGTAATATATGGTATGGTTTCCACTATGATGTTTTTGATGGTATGCAACTTTCTGCCGCAAAAAAAGCACAAGAATTCAATAAATATATACTTGAAAATAAAGAACTATATAAAGCTTCTAAAACTTGTGCCAGAGTAGCTCTTATGTGGTCGGAAAATACTGCCAATAATTATTCTTCAAGTGTTGAAGACAGTGATTTTACTGCCGCTAAGTCTGCAGGATACAAAGAACGAGGAGATCACAGAAAAGCGCTTTTTGCTTTTGTTGATATGCTAACAAGATGTCATATTCAGTATGATATTGTGGATGAAACAAGTATTGAAAATGGTTTGCTTTCAAAATATGATTCATTGATTTTGCCAAGTGTTGCTTGCCTTTCTGATAGTGTTGCAGAAAAGATTAAAACTTATGTGAGCAATGGCGGAAATATATTTGCGAACTTTGATGTTGCTATGTATAACGAGGATGGCGCATTTGCGGGAAAATCAAAACTTGCGGAAATATTTGGTATGATAGGTAGCCCACAAATTGTTAAAGTGTGTGGTTCACATTCCGTTATGTATAAATTAGATGCAGAAAATCCGATTTTCAAATACCATGATTTATCTCGAAATGTTGCTGCAAGTCTTGATTTTAAATGGGATTACGACTCTGATACCACATATCTTATGGAAACTCATATGCCGAAGGATAGTGTTTACGGTCACGTTCCAAAAGAAAGATTCCCCTCAATTATTGAACACAAGTACGGCAAGGGCACTGCTTATTATGCAAGCGGAAATTTTGGTGAAACTGCGGCAAATGAAAGACCATTGGCTTACCGTAAAATAGTGAAAGGTTTTTGTGAATATACTTCAAGACGTACGGTAGAATGTGATGATAAAGGTCTTTATGAGGTTGTTTTAAGACGGCAGGAGGATAAATTCTTGCTGCACATAGTTAATCTTACAGGCGCTATGGAGCGACCAATAGAAAAAGTAACTCCTTTATTTGAACTTAATTTCAAATTAAATCTCGAAGATTTCGGCATAGAAGCAGAAGAATACAACCTTTATACCGCACGCGGCGGCAAATTAACCGAAATTTCACAAAGTAAAAACCTTGTTTCTTTCAAACTTGATATTCTTAATGAATATGAGGTTGTTGTGATAGAGAAATGTAATACGGGGGAATGAAGATTATGAGAAATGTTAATGAAATCAAAAAGATCGATATTCACGCTCATGTGGCGGTTTTTCCTGATTACTATCCTCCGATAGCAATGAG
>JAZTXU010000113.1:0-16022 GCA_045636565.1 Acutalibacteraceae bacterium | reverse complement strand
AGCGGGGATATTTCTTCCATTAAATTTTTCTTGCGATTGCGGCTTGATTGGTTCTTCCTTGGAATAAACAACCTTTAATTTTTTAATTCCACGTTTTTTAAGCTCGTATCTCATAACACGTGCAAGCGGACAAACTGAAGTTTTATAAATATCAGTAACCTCTAATTCGGTGGGGTTAAGCTTATTGCCTGTTCCCATTGAGCTGATAATAGGTGTATTACACTCTTTTGCCTTTAAAATTAATTCGATTTTCGCAGTTACAGTATCAATAGCGTCAATAATATAATCATATCTGCTAAAATCAAAATTATCGGAAGTATCAGCACTAAAAAATAAATTGTATTTTGTAATTATAAGTTCGGGGTTAATTTCAAGCAGGCGCTTTTCGAAAGCATCGGTTTTGTTTTGTCCCACGGAAGAAAGTGTAGCAATTATCTGTCGGTTAAGGTTGGTGATATCAACAGTATCATTATCAATAATATCAACCAAACCTACACCCGAGCGCACCAAGGCTTCAAGCGCATATCCACCAACTCCGCCCAAGCCAAATACTGCAACTCTTGAATTTTTAAGTTTATCTAAATTTTCTTTTCCAATAAGATTTTGTGTTCTTGAAAAAATTTCAGACATAATCCATTCCTTAATAGTTTTTCTTTATTTTATTATTATTGAAAACATTTGTCAAGTTTATAATTAGTGGTTGATTTTAAAGGTGCTGTATGTTAAAATTTTATTAGATTTGAAAGGTGGTTTTTTATATGAAAATTTCAACTGAATTCAGTTCTTCTGTGAAAAAAGTTGGTGAAGAAAAAGCCGTTGAGCTTATAGCACGTGCAGGATTCGACGCATGGGATTTTTCTATGTTTGATATGTGTGAATACGATTATGGTGCTAATCATGTTATAAAAACCGATCACCCATTTCAGAGTGATAATTATTTAAGTTTCGCACGCAAATTAAAGAAAATTGGTCTTGATAACGGTATTGTTTGCAATCAGTCTCATGCACCTTTTCCCGCAAGGTCATCTGAAATACGCTCGTATTTTAAAAGAGCTATTGAATGTACCGCTGAGGCGGGCGGTGAAATCTGTGTAATTCATCCCGATAATGATAAATCACCGATAGAAAATGCAGAAATGTACGCCGAGCTTTTGCCATTTGCAAAGGAATGCGGTGTAAAAATAGCAACCGAAAATATGTGGAACTGGAACGGTGAAAAGAATCATGCCGCACCTGCCGCTTGTTCTTCTCCCGAAAGCTTTTGTGCTCATCTCAAAGCACTTGAAGACCCATTCTTTGTGGCTTGCCTTGATATTGGTCACGCTGAAATGAAAGGTCTTAATACAAATTCTTATGAAATGATTAAAGCATTGGGCGATAAGCTTCAGGCTTTACATATTCATGATAACGATTTACTTAACGATTCACATCAAATTCCTTTTTCTATGAACATTGATTTTGATTCTATGGTTAAGGGTTTGAAAGAAATAGATTATAAAGGCTATTTCACTTTGGAATGTAACAGTTATCTTGAGGGTTACAACACTGATAATGTGTTGCAAGGTTTAAAAGATATGGCAGATTCCGCCAAAAGACTTGCATTAATGTTTGAAAATTAATTTAAATTTTTTGAAAGTAGGTGAGTGGTTTGAATATTTATGCGGATTCCGAAAAATTAAAGGTTTTAAAGCAAAAGGCAAACCGCTTGCCACTAAACCCCGGCGTATATATAATGAAAGATAAAGAAAACGACATTATATATATCGGCAAAGCCCGAGCGCTTAAAAACCGCGTTTCGCAATATTTCGGCGCAGGCAATCAGCACACCGAAAAGGTGCGCCGAATGGTAGCGGGTGTAAATGATTTTGACTATATTGTTTGCAACAGCGAATTTGAAGCACTTATACTTGAAAACTCGCTTATTAAACAAAACCAACCGAAATACAACATTCTTCTAAAAGATGATAAGGGTTATTCATATATCAAAATAACAAACGATAAATGGAAAAAAATCGAGACCGCTAAAATGATAGATAAAAGCGGTGAGTTTATAGGTCCATTTAATTCGGGATATATCGTTAAGGAAACGGTTGATGAAGCGCGTAAAATATTCAAAATACCTGATTGTAACCGTGATTTTGATAAAATCAGTAAACCTTGCCTAAATTATCATATTGGTATTTGTGATGCACCTTGCAAGGGCAAAATTACTATCGAAGATTATCTTTCTAATATTGAGGCGGCAAAGGATTTTATAAAAAACGGTGATATTAATAGTTTATCTATTGAATCGCTTGAGGAAAAGATGTTTGAGGCTGCTGAAAATTTGCAGTTTGAAACTGCCGCAAGACTGCGCGACAGAATTAATGCAATTAAGAAAATTCGCCAGAAACAGAGGGTTGTAAGTATTTCTTACAAAGCTCAGGACGTAATAGCAACTGCACTTGTCGGTGAGACCGCTTGTGTTGAAATATTGGTTTTCAGAAATTATAAGCTTACTGATAAACAACATTATTTTATTGACGGTTTTTGCGATAAAGAGTCTATTTACGGTGAGTTTATTCAGCAATATTATGCCAACAAGCAAGATATTCCACCAAGGATTTTGATTGATGTTGAAACCGATAATTTTGAGACTTTGGAATTATGGCTTAGCGAAAAGGCAGATAAAAAGGTAAGCTTTATAAATCCAAAGCAAGGTGAGCAACTAAAGATACTTGAAATGTGTCTTAATAATGCGGCGGAAAATCTTTCTGAAAAAACCGAAAGAACCGGAAGAGAAATGTCTGCGCTCAATGAATTAGCGAAATTATTAGGTTTACAAACAGTTCCAAGATATATTGAAGCTTATGACATTTCTAATACCGCAGGTAGCAATAATGTTGCCGCAATGATAGTTTTTAAAGACGGCAGACCCTATAAAAACGCATATAAACGTTTTAAAATTAAAGGCTTTGAGGGACAGGATGATTACCGCTCAATGGCTGAAGTGCTTGACAGAAGATTTAACGAGTACGAAAAAGGGGAGGATGAAGGCTTTTCTACCTTGCCCGATTTAATTTTGCTTGACGGTGCTTGCGGTCAGATTTCGGCGGTGTTACCAATTCTTCAAAAGCACAATATCAATGTTGCGGTTTTCGGTATGGTTAAGGATTCAAAGCATCGCACACGCGCCATCTCTACCACAGGCGGTGATATAGCTATTAAGTCTAATAGGAAAGCTTTCACACTTGTTACAAATATTCAGGACGAAGTTCACCGATTTGCTATTGGTTACCATAAAAAATTACAATCCAAAAATCTTATTAAATCTGAATTGTTGAAAATTGAAGGTGTTGGTGAATCAAGGGCAAAGGCCTTAATTAAACATTTTAAGAGTGTTAAAAAAATTAAGGCTGCAAGTGTTGAAGAATTAATGACTGTTAAAGGTATTACCAAAAAAGTGGCACTAAATATTTATAAAAGTTTTCGCACAATATCTTAATTTTTAACAAAATATGAACTTTATGTTGACTTTATTACACTAATGTGTTATTATTTTTTCGATAGAGGTGCAGTTTATCATCAGTAGCTCGCTTTTTTTGACGGACAGGTCTGCGTGTGAAAGGGAAAACTGCCGAAATGGTGAATTTTCTGTTCGGGGTTCGCTGTTGGTTTGTAGCAAAATATGCTGCAAATTGTCACTTTTGGTGGAGAGCTATCGGGATATTTATTTATTAAATTACCGTGATTGCTCCTATGCTTTCACGGTTTTTATATTTTTAAAAAGGAGAATTTTAAAATGAAGGTTAAAAAGCTTATTCCTAATCTTCTGATAGTGGCTTTTGCCGTTGCATTCGCAGTTATTTGTGCGTTTAACGGTAATATTAATAGCCCTGTTGGAACTTTGTGGTCACTTTTCCCGCCGGTAGTTGCTATCTGCTTGGCTTTGATCACAAAAGAGGTTTATTCCTCATTATTTGTTGGTATTCTTGTTGGTAGTTTACTCAGCACAAATTTTGATCCAATCAAAACAGTTGATGTTGTTGTAAATGACGGTATTATTACTGCTGTATCAGGCAGTGCAGGTATTTTTGCGTTTCTTGTAATGCTTGGTATAATTGTTGCATTGCTAAACAAAGCAGGCGGTTCTCAGGCATTTGGCAGATGGGCTGCAAAGCATATCAAATCTAAGTTTGGTGCAATTATTGTAACATTTATTTTTGGTATCATTATTTTTATTGATGACTATTTTAACTGTTTAACTGTTGGTGCAGTAATGCGTCCTGTTACTGATAAAGCAAAGATTTCTCGTGCGAAATTAGCTTATGTAATTGATGCTACTGCCGCTCCTGTATGTATGATAGCTCCCATTTCTTCATGGGCTGCTGCTGTTTCAGGTTATGCTCCTGATGGTCAGGGTCTTAAGTTATTCTGTCAGGCTATTCCTTTTAATTTCTATTCATTACTCACTTTCGTATTTATTATCGGTATTGGTGTAATGAACTTTGATTACGGCGCAATGAGACTTCATGAAATCAACGCTTCTAACGGCGACCTTTTCACAAGTGGCACTGAAACCGGCAATAATGAAGAAGTTCCTGCAACCGAAAAAGGCAGAGTAATTGATCTTATTCTTCCTATTGTTGTTCTCATTGGTGTTTGCGTATTCTCACTTTTCTATGTTGGTAGATGTATGGGTGAAGAATGGGTGTTTGCTTCATCGAATTATGATTCTTCACTGAATTTTATTGATGCATTTTCAAACACTGATGCTACTGTAGGTCTTCCTTGGGGCGGTCTTATTGCTCTCATTTTCACAGTAGTTTACTTTATTGCACGTCGTCTTATCACCTTCAAAGAAGCTATGGATTGTATTCCTAAGGGATTTATCGCTATGGTTCCGGCTATTCTTATTCTTACAATGGCAACCGCTCTCAAGAATACAACTTCTCTTCTTGAATCCAGTACGTTTGTTGAAGACGCATTAGCAAGTGCCGGTGCATTAAATAATTTCTTACCTGCAATTATATTCCTTGTTGCTTGCTTTATTGCTTTTGCTACCGGTACTTCATGGGGAACATTCGGTATTCTTATTCCTATTGTTCTTAATATTTTCCCTGTTGGTAGTTCACTTGGTGTAATCGGTATGTCCGCTTGTCTTGCAGGTGCTGTTTGCGGTGATCACTGCTCACCGATTTCCGATACAACAATTATGTCATCTGCAGGTGCTCGTTGTGACCATATTAATCATGTTTCAACCCAGATGCCATATGCTATTACTGTTGCTGCAATTTCATTTGTATGTTACATAATCGCAGGTTTTGTTCATGAGTGGTATATTGTATTACCGATAGGTGCAGTTCTTACAATTGCAACATTGTTTGTTATCAAGACTATTACAAAAAACAAAGCAAACTAATTAAAAAATGCTTGACATTTTGAAAAATTGTGTTATAATGGTTATCAAATGAAGTAGTACGCATTGCGTCCTCACCCTCAGATTTCGTTCTAAAGGGTTAATAAGATTTCCATTTTTACGGTATTCTTATGCGTGGATGTTATTGCGTCCACGCATTTTTTATTAAATCTGGAGGTGCATTCATATTAGCAGTAAAGAACTCGCCGTAAACGAAGATATTAAGTTCAAAGAGGTTCGCGTAATTTCCGCTGAAGGTTCACAGCTTGGAATCATTTCGGTTGCAAAAGCATTGGAAGCAGCTTATGCTGCAGATTTAGATTTAGTTTGTATTTCTCCCAATGCAGAGCCACCCGTTTGCAAGATTATGGATTTCGGTAAATACCGTTTCGAGCAGGCAAAACGTGAGAAAGAAGCCAAGAAAAACCAAAAGGTTATGGAAGTTAAAGAGATTCGTTTAGGTCTTAGTATTGACGTTCATGATTTTGAGACAAAGGGAAGACACGCTATGCGTTTCCTTGAAGACGGCAACAAGGTTAAAGTTTCAATCCGTTTCAGAGGTCGTGAACTCGGTCATCCCGAAATCGGACTTGACACAATGGCTCGTTTTGCTGAATTCTGTGCAGAAAAGTCAACAGTTGAGAAGGCTGCTAAGATGGAAGGACGTAATATGATTATGTTCTTAGCACCTAAATCAGGTAAATAATTGAAGTAACAAATTTAAGGAGGATTTACAATGCCTAAAATTAAAACACACAGCGGTGCTAAAAAGCGCTTTAAGCTTACAAAAACCGGTAAGGTTAAGAGAGCACACGCATTCAAGTCACACATCCTTAACAAGAAAACTACCAAGCGTAAGAGAAACCTTCGCCAGACCGTTGTTGCTGATGTAACAAATGTAGCTAAGGTTAAGAAAATGATCCCTTACAAATAAGAGAAGCTAAAAGTGGAGGTAAATTGAAATGGCACGTGTTAAAGGTGCGTTAGCAACACGCAAAAGAAGAAAAAAGATATTAAAACTTGCTAAGGGCTATTTTGGCGCTAAGTCAAAGCTCTTTAAAACCGCAAAAGAAGCGGTTATGAAATCCGGTAACTACGCTTATATCGGTCGTAGACTTAAGAAGCGTGATTTCCGTCGTCTTTGGATTACCCGTATTTCTGCTGCTTGCAAAATGAACGGTATGAATTATTCAACATTTATTAATGGTCTTAACAAAGCAGGTGCTACCATCAATCGTAAGATGTTAGCTGACTTAGCAGTTAATGATCCTGCAGGTTTTGCAGCTCTTGTAAAGACTGCTGCTAAAGCTTTAGAAAAATAATTATTTTCGCCCGAGTGAAAATTGCTCTCGGGCGACTTTTTCATTTTTATAAGTCAATTTTTTATGTATTATAATTCAAAAGGAGGCTTAAATTTTGAAAAATTTCAAAGTTATTGAAAGTAAAGAAAATTCACTTATCAAGCTTATTTCCAATCTGCAAAAATCCTCAAAAGCAAGGCGAGAAAACGGTTTATTCGTGCTTGAGGGTTTGAGAATTTGTAAAGATGCAATGGAAAACGGAATTCGGTTTGATAAGTTAATTGTCTCTGAAACTGCCTTTATAAAATACAAAGATGATATTGAAATATTTTCCGATATTTCCGATGAATGTGTAAAAACACCTGATTCATTATTTAAAAAAATTAGTGATACAACATCTCCCCAAGGTATTATTGCGGTGGTTTTAATTCCTGAAAATAATATTAAAAATATTGTTTGTGCCGGCAGATACATTGCCCTCGAAAACATGCAGGATCCTTCAAATTTAGGTGCCGTTTCAAGAACTGCGGAGGCGCTTGGTGTTTCAGGTATTATTCTTTCCAGAAATGGCTGTGACCCTTATTCACCCAAAGCTTTACGCGCCTCAATGGGTACTTTGTTGCGTATGCCACTAATTATTTTAGATAATTTTTCAATTGAAATTAATCAGTTAGGGCTTAAAATTTATTCTTGTGTTGTGGATAAAGAAGCTAAAAACATTACGGATATTAGCTTCTCGGACGGTTGTGTTGTTATAATTGGCAATGAAGCAAACGGTATTACCGAAGCTACAAAAAATTCTTCTGATGAACTTGTTACAATTCAAATGAAAGGTAGCGCAGAGTCTTTAAACGCTGCCGTTGCTGCTGCAATTGCTATTTGGGAAATGATGAAATGATAAAATATTCAGTTTGGTTACAGTTGTGTCTTGGAGTTGCAAGCAACAACGCTAAAAGCGCCTTGGAAATTTTCGGCAGTGCTAAGGAAATATACGAGGCGGAAAAGAAAATAAGACAAGACTCCGGTGTTTTTTCTCCGAAAGAGTTAAAGAAAATGAATACAGTATCACTAAATGACGCTGTGAAAATAGTAAATAATTGCAAAGATAACGGTATTGATATTATCTCATACGGCAGTAAATATTATCCTTTTTGCCTTTCAGTAATCGAAAACCCTCCAATTGTTATTTATGTAAAAGGGCGTCTGCCAGATTTTGATAATTTCCCTGTAATTTCAATCGTTGGGCCCAGAAAGGTGAGCGATTTTGGTAAAAAAGCTGCCTTTTCTTTAAGTTTCAGGTTGGCAAAAGCAGGATTCACTGTTGTGAGTGGCGGAGCTTTAGGTTGTGATACTTATGCACATGCAGGTGCTTTAAAAGCCGGTGGTATAACCGTTCTTGTAATGGCTTGCGGTATTTTGAGTGATTATCTTAAAGAAAATGCAGGTCTTAGAGATGCGGTTTCAAAAAGTGGCTGTCTTATCAGTGAATATCCTCCGGAAACCAATGCTACACGATACAGTTTTCCTATCAGAAATAGGATTATTTCCGCTTTGAGTCTTGGCACTGTTGTGATTGAGGCAGGAGAAAAGAGTGGTTCCCTTATTACTGCAAGACATGCCTATGAACAAGGCAGAGATGTTTTCGTTATACCTCATTCTCCAAAGGATAAGGGTTGCGAGGGTTCGAACGCATTACTTCGGGACGGTGCAAAACCTTTGATAGATTCTTCAGATATTTTTAATGAATATATTGTTCGTTTCCCTGATAAAATCAATATAGAAAGAGCATTTTCTGAGAGAATTTTACCTGAAATTGAGAAAAAAACGGAAAAAATTCAAAAAAAAGAAGAAAATTCACAAAAAAATTTAAATGAAACTCTTTCCAAAGAGGCAAAAATAGTGTATAATTATTTGGATAAGCAAAAATTTCTGCCGGAGGATTTAATTGGCACAGGTCTTACTTCTCAAGAACTTATATCTGCATTAACTGAACTTGAAATGGAGTTTTTAATCAGAGCTATACCAGGCGGAATGTATGAGAAATGTTAGTTATAAAATTTTAATTGGAGGAAAATTATGTCTAAGCTTTTAATTGTTGAGTCACCTTCAAAGGTGAAACCGATACAAAAATATCTTGGCAACGGTTATAAGGTAATGGCGTCAGTAGGTCATGTGCGCGATTTACCTAAATCAAAGCTTGGTGTTGATATAGATAACGGCTTTAAGCCACAGTATATAAATATGCCTGATAAAAAGGAAGTTATTAAATCTTTAAAGCAGGCTGCAGCTGATTGCGACGGTGTTTATCTCGCAACCGACCCTGATAGAGAGGGTGAGGCGATTTCTTGGCACTTAGCACAGATTTTAGCACTCGATTTAAATGATGCTAACCGTGTTACATTTAACGAAATCACAAAGACAGGTGTTACTTCAGGAATTAAATCTCCTCGTAGACTTAATATTGATTTGGTTGATGCACAGCAAGCAAGAAGAGTTCTTGACAGAATTGTTGGTTATAAGTTGAGTCCTTTTCTTTGGAAGAAGGTTAAGAGCGGTCTTTCTGCTGGTCGAGTTCAAACTGTTGCACTTCGTCTTATCGTTGAACGTGAACGAGAAATCGAAAAATTCCAGAGTGAGGAATTCTGGAATGTTGACGCAAAGCTAGTTGCAGGCAGAAAAAACTTTACTGCAAAACTTTTTAGTGATGTAAACGGAAATAAGTTAGAAACCATTTCTAACGGTAAAATCGCACAGAATATAGTTGATTCCCTCGAGAATGCGGTTTACAAAGTTGATGAAATCAAAAAAGGCAAACGCAACCGCCAACCTGCTCCACCTTTTATTACTTCAACTCTTCAACAGGAAGCTTCACGTAAATTAGGATTTACAGGTCAGCGCACAATGCGTATTGCTCAGCAACTTTATGAAGGTATAGAAATTAATGGTACCGGTGTTATGGGTCTTATCACCTATATGCGTACCGATTCACTTCGTATTTCCGAAGAAGCACGCGCTGCTGCAAATGCTTATATTGAGGGTCGTTTTGGCGCAAAGTATTTACCTTCAACTCCTCGTTATTTCAAATCTAAAAATGGTGCCCAAGATGCACACGAGGCAATAAGACCTACTGTTATAAATCTTTCTCCGGATGATGTTAAAGATTCACTAACATCTGAGCAGTACAAACTCTACAAACTTATTTGGGAGCGTTTTATTGCGTCTCTTATGTCTGCTTGCGTTCAAGATACTGTTAACGTAAAAATCTCTGCGGGTAATTATTTCTTCAAAGCCAGTGGCTATTCTGTACGTTTTGATGGTTTTACCGCACTTTACGAAGAGGGAAAAGACGAGGAATCTGAAAACGAGGTTGCTTTGCCGGAAATGAATGAAGGGGATATATTAAAGTTGCGTGAATTAATTCCAAGTCAACATTTCACTCAACCCCCCTCACGATACACAGAACCTACTCTTATCAAAGCTCTTGATGACAACGGCATTGGTAGACCTTCTACCTATGCACCTATTATTTCAAATATTTTAAATCGTGACTATATTGAACGTGAAAAGAAATCGCTCAAGCCCACAAAACTTGGTATGGTCGTTGTTGATTTGTTGGTTGAGCACTTTAAGCGTATTTTTGACGTAAAGTTTACGGCCGGATTAGAGGAACAACTTGATAAAATCGGCACAGGTGAACTTGAATGGGTAGATACTATCGCTCGTTTTTATGATGATTTTGATAAACATTATCAGAAAGCTGAGGATTCACTTAATGGTCAACGTGTTAAGGTGCCTGCAGTTGAATCCGATGTTATTTGCGAAAAATGCGGTAGTAAAATGGTGGTAAGGTCAAGCAGATTTGGTAAATTCTTGGCTTGTCCAAATTATCCGCAATGTAAAAACACAAAACCCGTGCCTGAGGATGAAGTTAAACAACCTTGTCCTAAATGTGGTGCAAAACTTATAAAAAGGGTTTCAAAAAAAGGAAACAAGTTCTATGGTTGCTCCGCTTATCCACAGTGCGATTTTGCGGCTCCCGGCGTTCCCACAGGTGAAAAGTGTTCGGAATGCGGAAGTTTCATAATTTCAGGTGTTCGCGGAAGAAAATACTGTATGAACAGTGACTGTATTACAAGACAGAAAACATTAAAAAAATAAGGAAATATAGATGAAAACAGTTAAAGTTATCGGAGCAGGTCTTGCAGGTTGTGAAGCGGCTTTTCAATTGGCCGAACGCGGTATTGCGGTTGTTCTTTATGAAATGAAACCGCTGAAAAAATCTCCTGCTCATAAATCTGATTTGTTTGCTGAGCTTGTATGTTCAAATTCCTTAAAAGCCGCTCGTGTTGATTCTGCAGCAGGTCTTTTGAAGGAAGAAATGAGAAGATTTGGTTCGGTTTGTTTAGGTGCGGCTGATAAATGCTCTGTTGCTGCAGGTGGGGCACTTGCGGTTGACCGCGATATATTTTCTTCACTTATTACCGAAAAAATCAAATCACATCCTAACATCAAAGTAGTAAACGAAGTTATTAAGAAAATCCCTCGTGACGGTGTTACTGTTATTGCAACAGGACCTTTAACCGATTGTGATTTAGCAGAGGACATCAGGCAATATTGCGATTCTGAAAATTTAAGCTTCTTTGATGCGGCGGCACCTATTGTTACTGCTGATAGTATTGATATGTCTAAAGCTTTTTGTGCTTCGCGTTACGGTAAGGGGAGCGATGATTATATCAATTGTCCCTTCAACAAGGAAGAGTATGAGAAATTCCATAACGAGCTTATAAATGCCGAATCGGCTGAGCTTAAAGACTTTGATAAACCAATAACCGTTTATGAAGGTTGCATGCCTATTGAAATTCTTGCCAAACGCGGTCTTGATTCAATTAGATTTGGTCCTTTAAAACCGGTCGGTCTTACTGACCCTAATACAGGTCACAGACCATGGGCGAATGTTCAGCTTCGCAAAGAAAATGCAGAAGGAACTCTTTATAACATTGTTGGTTTTCAAACTAATCTTAAGTTTCCCGAACAAAAAAGGGTTTTCTCTATGATACCAGGTCTTGAAAATGCCGAGTTTGTGCGTTATGGTGTGATGCACCGTAATACTTTTATTAATTCACCAAATCTTTTAAGCAGAGATTTATCCTTAAAAGGTAATAAAAATCTATTTTTTGCAGGTCAGCTTTCAGGTGTTGAGGGATATATGGAATCTGCTGCAAGCGGAATTATTGCAGGAATTAATGCGGCAGCCAATATTTTAAACACAGAGCCTATTATATTACCTGAATTTACAATGATAGGTGCTTTACTTAAATATATATGCGATGAAACGGTTGTAAATTTTCAACCAATGGGTGCAAACTTTGGTATTTTACCGTCATTGCCGCAGAAAATTCGCGATAAAAAAGAACGCTATTCGGCTTTAGCTCAGCGTTCAATAGACTGGTTTGACAGTCAGGAATTTAAAATGTAGAGGAGATTTAAAATGCGTGTTGTTGTAGATGCTTACGGTGGCGATAATGCACCTTTAGAAATAATCAAGGGAGCTTCATTAGCCTCAAACGAATTAGACGTTGAAATTACACTTTCAGGTAATAAAACCGAGATTGAAAAAATCATTTCAGAAAATAACCTTAAATTTTTCGGTGAGCTTAATATCGTGGATACTGATGATGTTATCTCAATGCATGATGACCCTACTTCTATTTTAAAAGCACACAAAACAAGTTCAATGGCTTTAGCTTTTGTTGAGCTTTGTGAGGATAGGGCAGATGCTTTTGTTTCAGCAGGCTCAACAGGCGCTATTGTAGTTGGCGGAACTCTTATGGTTAAGCGAATTAAAGGAATCAAGCGCCCGGCTTTGGGTGGTCTTATTCCTTCTCCAAACGGCCATTATATGCTTATGGATATGGGTGCTAATGCCGAATGTCGCCCCGAAATGTTGCAACAGTTCGGTATTATGGCAAGTGCTTATCTTGAAAAGGTTGAGAGAATTGAGAATCCTAAAATTGGTCTTCTTAATATTGGTGTTGAAGACAGTAAGGGTACTGAACTTCACCGCGAAAGTTATAAACTTTTAAAAGAAGCTCCTATTAACTTTGTTGGTAACATTGAATCCCGTGAAATGCCCAAGGGAGTTTGTGATGCAGTTATTACTGATGGTTTCACCGGTAATATTGCTTTAAAACTAATCGAGGGTACAGCAATTACATTCTTTAAAATGATTAAAAATGTTTTGTATAAAAACATTTTTAACAAATTAGCCGCTTTAGTTATTAAGAAGGATTTATATTCACTAAAAAGCATGATGGATAGTTCTGAAATAGGCGGAGCCCCACTTTTGGGTGTTAAAAAACCCGTTATTAAAGCGCATGGCAGCTCTGATGCTAAGGCAATTAAAAATGCCATAAAGCAGGCTGTTATCTTCAGCAAGAACGATGTAATTAACACGATTTCATCAGCTTTGCAGTCAGAATAATTAAGGGAATTTCATTATGAAAATTTTGCAAAAAAATTTAGAATACACCTTTAAAAATTTAAGTCTTCTTGAAAATGCGTTAACCCATTCTTCGTATGCCAATGAGGCAAGAAATGGGAACAAATCTAATGAACGACTCGAATTTTTAGGTGATTCGGTATTATCAATAATTGTTTCCGATTATATTTTTAAAGAATTTCAAAATATACCCGAGGGCGATCTTACCAAAATCCGTGCTTCCCTTGTGTGTGAAAAAACACTTTGCAGATTTTCCAGAGAATTGAATCTTGGTGAATATTTAAAACTCGGTAAAGGCGAAGATAAAGGTGGCGGTAGAGAAAGAGACTCTATCTTAGCCGATGCTTTTGAAGCAGTGCTCGCGGCTATATATCTTGATGGTGGTATAGATTCCGCTAAAACTTTTGTTTTAAGATTTATCACGTCGGAATTAGTTGAAACTAAAGATGAAGTTTTCAAGGATTATAAAACTGCTTTACAAGAAATTATTCAGCGCAATCCCGAAGAATCAGTAAACTATATACTGACGGGTGAATCCGGTCCTGACCATGATAAGATTTTTGAAGTTGAAGTTCATCTGAACTCAAATATAATTGGCAAAGGAACGGGCAAAAGTAAGAAAAGGGCAGAGCAGATGGCGGCAATGGAAGCGCTAAAACTTATGGGTGAAGAAATATGAGTGAAAAGCACTCTAATATTTCGATCTTCGTTCCGCATATCGGTTGTCCGAATAAATGCAGTTTTTGTAATCAGAGATATATTACAGGCTCGTTTAAGGCACCTCTCGGCGAAGATGTAGAAATAGCAGTTGAAGCAGCATTGAAATCTCCGAAATATAATCCCAAAACAACAGAAATCGCATTTTTTGGCGGTAGTTTTACAGCGATTAATCGCAATTATATGATAGATTTATTAGAATCTGCATCGAAATTTGTTGTAAATGGAACTGTTTACGGAATTAGAATTTCCACAAGACCGGATGCCATAAATGAAGAAATTTTGCAGATTTTAAAGCAATATCACGTAACTGCGATCGAACTCGGTGCACAGTCACTTAATAACCGCGTATTGAAAATGAATAATCGCGGTCATACTGTAACCGATGTTGTAAATGCTTCAAAACTTATAAAAGAGCATGGTTTCGAACTAGGTCTTCAAATTATGACGGGTCTTTACGGAGATAACGAAAATAGTTGTTTAAAAACCGCTCAAAAGTGTATTGAAATTAATCCCGATACCGTTCGAATTTACCCAACAATTGTTTTAAAAGATACCGATTTGGCGGCTTTATTTGCCGAAAAAATATACAAACCGCAGTCATTAAACAATGCAGTTGATTTGGCTGCAAAGCTATATAATTTGTTCGATAAAAATAATATTAAAGTTATTAGACTTGGACTTCATTCTATTGAAGAGGACGCTTATATTGCAGGCCCTTGGCATCCCGCTTTCAGCGAACTTTGTTTATCAAAAATAATGCTTTCAAATGTTTTAAATCAACTTTTTGAAAAAGGAAATTATACAATTTACGTCAATAAATCAGATGTTTCTAAAATGATAGGTCAGAAAAGAAGTAATATTTTGCATTTGGAATCCCTCGGCTTTAATTGCAGAGTGGTTGCAAATGAAGATATTGCAGGTGGGCAAATTAAAATTATAAGGGAAGTGTAACCTTAATGCTTTTAAGCTCAATTGAAATACAAGGCTTTAAATCCTTTGCGGATAAAACCGTTTTGAAATTTGGTAAGGGTATTACCGCAGTTGTAGGCCCTAACGGTAGCGGTAAAAGTAACATTTCTGATGCTGTGCGTTGGGTTTTGGGCGAACAGTCGACCAAAAGCCTTCGCGGTCAGTCTATGGAGGACGTTATCTTTGGCGGTACTGAAACTCGCCGTCCTCACGGTTTCTGCGAAGTTACTCTTAATATAAATAATGTTGATAGATCACTGAATTTTGATAATGATTTTGTTGCCATTACACGCCGTTTTTACCGTTCACACGAAAGTGAATATGCTATAAACGGCGCATCTGTACGTCTTAAAGATATCCACGAATTGTTTATGGATACCGGTCTTGGCCGTGACGGTTATTCTATGATTGGTCAGGGTAAGATTGATAATATTATCAGTTCTAAATCAGGTGAAAGACGTGACATTTTTGAAGAGGCTTCGGGTATTTCAAAATATCGTTACAGAAAAATTGAAGCCGAAAGAAAATTAAATGCGGCTGAAGAAAATTTGCTTCGCCTTCATGATATTTTAGATGAGCTTAAAGGTCGTGTTGGTCCCCTTGAAGAGCAAAGCCGCAAAGCGCAGAAGTTTTTAGAACTTTCTGAACAGAAAAAAGGCCTTGAAATTGGCCTTTGGCTTTACACACTTAATAATTCAAAAGAAGCTTTACGTAACCAAGAAAGTAAAATTGCGGCGGCTGAACTTTCTTACAAAGAAATTGAGCAAGCTTTAGAGGAATTTGACCGTAAAGCCGAACAAAACACTTCTTATTTTGCTAAGCTTACTTCTGATATTGAGGGTGAACGTCTTAACATTTCTTCAACTAACGAGGAAATTGTAAAGCTCGAAGGTCAAATCAGTGTTTTGCTTAACAATATTGAGCATAATAATGAAGATGCGGCTCGTTTGGCCGAAGAAAAAGCTTCGCTTTCACGCTCTGATAGTGATGCTTTATCAGAAATTGAAGATAAAAATGCAAAGGCTTCTGAGTTGGAAAAGCAAAAGAGTGAACTTGATGCAAAGTTGCTCGCGCTTGAAACCGAGCTTTCGGAATTGTTATCCAACAGTGACAATATTTCGAGAAAAATCGAAGC
>JAZTXU010000112.1:0-8977 GCA_045636565.1 Acutalibacteraceae bacterium | reverse complement strand
CAGGCTCAGGATTCCGTTAAGGAAGAAGCAGAGCATTGCGGTATGCCCTATGTTAACGCTCGTTGGCTTGGTGGTATGCTCACAAACTTTACAACAATTCGCACAAGAATCGCTCGTTTAAACCAGCTCCGCACAATGCGCGACGATGGAACATTTGAGCTTCTCCCCAAGAAGGAAGTTATTAAGCTTAACCTTGAAATTGAAAAGCTCGAAAAGTTCTTAGGCGGTATTCAGGATATGAAGAAGATCCCCGGTGCTCTCTTCATTGTTGACCCCCGCAAGGAAAGAATCGCTGTTGCTGAAGCTAAGAAGTTAGGTATTCCGATCGTTGCTATCGTTGATACCAACTGCGATCCTGATGAAATTGATGCAGTTATCCCCGGTAACGATGATGCTATCCGCGCAGTTAAGCTTATTGCTGAAACAATCGCTGCTGCTGTTATCGAAGGCAGACAGGGTACAGAAATGGGCACCGCTGCAGTTGCAGAAGAAGTAGTTGAAGAAGCTGCTGACGCTGAATAATTTAATTTAATCGGAGGAAATAAAAATGGCTTTTACTGCTAAAGATGTACAGGCTTTAAGAGAAAAAACCGGTTGCGGTATGATGGACTGTAAAAAGGCCCTCGTTGAGACCGACGGTCTTATGGATGCCGCTGTTGACTATTTAAGAGAAAAAGGTCTTGCTTCTCAGGCTAAGAAGGCAGACCGTATTGCCGCTGAAGGTACCGTTTGCGTATACGCTAAAGATGGTGTTGGCGTTGTTGTTGAGCTTAACAGTGAGACTGACTTCGTTGCTAACGGTGACGGCTTCAAGGCTTTAGCTGCTGAAGTAGCTGAGGTTGTAGCTGAGCAGAACCCTGCTGATGTTGAAGCTCTTCTTCAGTGCGAGAAGGACGGTATGACCGTTGAAGCTAAGGTTCAGGAATTATTCCTTGCTATTCGTGAAAACATCAAGGTTCGTCGTTTTGCACGTGTTGAGGGTAAGGTTGTAACTTACGTTCACGCAGGCGGTAAGATCGGTGTTATGGTTAACTTTGATACTGAACTTGATGCTGAAAATGCAGATTTCGTTGCTATGGGTAAGAACATTGCAATGCAGATCGCAGCTATGAACCCTGCTTACCTTGATGAAGCTTCTGTTCCTGCAGAGGTTATCGAAAAGGAAAAGGAAATCCTCGTAGCTCAGATGAAGGAAGATCCCAAGATGGCTAACAAGCCCGATGCAGTTTTAGGTAAAATTGTTGAAGGTAAGATTGGCAAGTATTACAAGGAAAATTGCCTTGTTGAGCAGCAGTTCGTTATCGATGGTGACCTCACCGTTGGTAAGTATGTTGAAAAGACTGCTAAGGAACTCGGCGCAGATATCAAGATTGCTTCTTATGTTCGTTTTGAAAAGGGCGAAGGTATTGAGAAGCGTGTAGACGATTTCGCTGCTGAAGTTGCTGCAATGGCTAAATAATTTTAATTGTTAAAAGCACTTGAAAATGTTAAGTTTTCGAGTGCTTTTTTTTGTGAAAATCTGCTTTTTCAGGAAATTGTTAAAAAAATATCAATTTTTTAAAAAAAGGTCTTTTCAAATTGAAAATTATGTGCTATAATACACAAGTATATGTATGTCTTGTTGATTTTAGAGTTAATTTGTCGGCTTTAAGACTACAGATGTACATACAACTATTCAGAGGAGGAATCAGATTCATGCAAAAGAAAATCAGTAATCTCCCTTTTAAGGGAACAGCTGAACAGGAACAGCAACTCAAGGAAATAATCGCAAAAAGCTGTCACGACAAGAGCCTTTTAATGGCAGTTATGCAGCAGGCTCAGGACATTTACGGTTATCTTCCGATCGAAGTGCAGACCATGATTGCAGAGGGTATGGATGTGCCGCTTGAAAAGGTATATGGCGTTGCTACCTTCTACGCACAGTTCTCACTTTCACCTAAGGGTGAGTATAACATTTCAGTATGTCTTGGTACTGCTTGTTATGTTAAAGGCGCAGGTGATATTTTTGATAAATTCAGCGAGCGTCTCGGTATAGGTGCTGACGAATGCACTCCTGATGGTAAGTTCTCACTTATGGCTTGCCGTTGTATCGGCGCTTGCGGCTTGGCTCCTGTTCTTACAGTAAATGAAGAGGTTTACGGCCGTCTTACTGTTGATGATGTTGACGGTATTTTGGAAAAATACGGCTTCGTTAAATAAAATTTTTCCCGAAGGGATAAATTAATATGAAAATTAGCACTATCAAAGAATTACTCGAAGCAGAGACTGTTTGTTGCGAAGAAGGTCTTGTGCGTCATGTATATTCTGCCTGCGGCAGTGATATGATGAGTGACGTTTTGGCCTACGTTAAAGACCAAGCGGTTTTGCTTACGGGACTTGTTAATTCTCAGGTAATCCGTACTGCTGAAATGATGGATATGAATTGCATCGTTTTTGTTCGCTCAAAGATGCCTACTGCCGAAATGATTGAGTTAGCAAAAGATAGCGGTATTGTGTTGCTTGCTACTTCTAAAAGATTATATGAGGCTTGCGGTATTCTTTACAGCAATGGCCTTATAGGAAACAGGGTTAAATAATGAGCGAGGTCTTGAATTTTCACTTCGGTGTTGACGGTGAGGATTTTACATCTGCAGGTCAGGCATCGGTTTTGGTGAAAAAAAACCTACGGCAGTTAGGTTTACCTCCAGAAATTATAAGACGTGTTTCAATCGCAATGTATGAGGGCGAAATTAATATGGTAATTCACGCCGGTGGCGGAAATGCCGATGTTAATGTTACCGAAGATTTTGTGGAAATAATTTTAAAGGATAACGGCCCCGGTATCAAAGATATTGAACAAGCTATGCAGGAAGGATTTTCCACCGCTACCGATAATATAAGGTCATTGGGCTTTGGTGCGGGAATGGGCTTGCCTAATATGAAGAGATACAGCGATTATATGAACATTGAATCAGAAGTAGGTATTGGTACTACAATTACCATGAGGGTTAATATCAATTAAATTTCCGGCAGGTGTGTTACTGTGAATTCATACGAACATTCGGTATATCTTGATACCCCAAAATGCAATGGTTGTACAACTTGTCTTAAACATTGTCCAACTCAGGCAATTCGTATCAGAAACGGTCACGCTGTTATTAATCAGGAACGTTGTATAGATTGTGGTGAATGTATAAGAGTTTGTCCAAACTCCGCAAAAAAAGCTAAGTGTAAAAAACTATCTGAAATGGATAGATTCAAGTGGAAGATTGCTCTTCCTGCACCCACGCTTTACGGCCAGTTTGACAATCTTGATGATATTGACTACATTCTTGACGGGCTGCTTAAAATCGGTTTCGACGATGTGTTCGAGGTGTCGGCAGCGGCAGAAATTGTTTCTGCATATACCAGGAATTACTTAAAGAATGATAGCGTTAAAAAACCTGCTATCAGTTCTGCTTGTCCGGTTGTGGTAAGACTGATAGGACTTCGTTTCCCATCCCTTAAAGAAAATATTATCAATATGCTGCCACCAATGGAGGTTGCGGCAGATTTGGCTCGAAAAAAGGCTAAAACAGAGCATCCTGAACTTAGTGATGAAGATATAGGCGTGTGCTTTATATCTCCTTGTCCTGCAAAGGTGAGTTATGTGCGTAACGGCTTTGCGGATTATAAAAGTAAGGTTGATGTGGTTGTATCTATTAAAGATATTTATTTCCAACTTATTTCTGCGATGAAATACGGCTCTGAGGTTAAGGCAATGTCAAACTCCGGAATGATAGGTATCGGCTGGGCTTCTTCGGGAGGAGAGGCAACCGCAATATTTAATGAAAAATATCTTGCGGCTGACGGTATTGATAATATAATCCGAGTGCTTGACCAGATTGAGAACGGAAATATTCCGCCTCTTGAATTTATCGAGCTAAACGGCTGTACCGGCGGTTGCGTAGGCGGTGTAATGACTATACAAAATCCGTTTATAGCAAAAGCAAGGCTTCAAAGTCTTAGGCGGTATTTGCCTGTTTCACAGAACTTTATTCCAAAAGGTGCTGAGGAAGAACTTCCCCCCGAACTTCTCTTTAATGATTTGCCTGTGTATAGACCAATTTCGCGACTTAGTGACAGTATGTCAGAGTCGATGAGGATGATGTCTGAAATACAGAAATTAAAGGAAGAATTACCGGGTATTGATTGTGGTTCTTGCGGTGCACCAAGTTGCAGAGCTTTTGCCGAGGATGTTGTTAAATGTGAGGCGTGTCTTGAAGATTGTCTTATAAGGCAGCACAAACAAAAAGAAGGGAAGGATAGCGATGACCGTTAACGAGTTAGCTTTGGCAGATGGTTTTAAAGCTATTACCTTACCTTGCGGCGAGCGTGAAATATGCGGTGTTTACATTGGTGACCTATTAAGTTGGGTTATGGGCAGAGCTTCAACCGATGAAGCATGGATTACCATAATGTCTAATGTAAATATATTAGCGGTGGCTTCACTGGCAGATACTTCTTGTATTATTTTGGCAGAGGGTGTTACTTTAACGCAGGATGTTATTGATACTGCGAACGAAAAGGAAATTAATATTCTCTCGTCAGACAAGAGTATTTACGATATTGCCGTTTATTTGAGTAAAGTGATATGAAAAACTATTATTATGACCTGCACATTCATTCATGTCTGTCGCCCTGCGGTGATGATGATTCAACACCTGACAGTATAGCGGGTATGGGTGAGCTTAACGGTCTCGATATTATGGCGCTTACAGACCATAATACTTGTAAAAATTGTCCTGCTTTTTTTGAAGCTGCTTTAAGGCATGGAATATTGCCGATAGCAGGAATGGAGCTTACTACTGCCGAGGATATACATATGGTATGTCTTTTCGAGAGTCTTGATAAGGCGATGCAGTTTGACAAAGCTTTAGAGAGCAGAAGGATTCTTTTTGAGAACCGTACCGATATTTTCGGTAATCAGCTTATATGTGACAGTGAAGATAATGTGTTGGGTGAAGAAAAGTTTTTGCTATCAAATGCTACTACTGTTTCGCTTGATGAAGCTCCTGATTTTGTAGAGGGCTTTGGCGGAATATGTTATCCGGCTCATATTGATAGGGATTCAAACGGTATTATTGCGGTGCTGGGAAATTTTCCCGAATCACCAAAATTTTACTGTGCGGAACTTCACAACCGTGAAAAAACGACTGATTATATAGAAAAAAGCGGTCTTAGTGCCGAAAAAATAGTTATCAGTTCAGATGCCCACTACTTGTGGGATATTAAAGAAAAGTCGGATTATTTAACACTAGATGAAATACCAAAGGGAAGTCTTAATGCCGGTGAATATATCATTAAATATTTGAGGGGTCTGTAATGAAGGAATTATCACTTAATATTCTTGATATTGTTGAAAATTCCGTAAAAGCGGGTGCTACGCTCACTGAAATTTCTGTTATTGAAGATAGTGAAACAATTACTATTTCAATAATTGATGACGGATGCGGTATGACCGATGAAGTGAGAGAGGCGGTTTCAAACCCTTTTTATACTACAAGAACCACTAGAAAGGTTGGAATGGGAATTCCGCTCTTAAAGCTCGAAGCAGAGCTTACAGGCGGAAGTGTCGAGATAGAATCCCGACATGTCAGCGTTTCACCTGATAATCACGGTACAAAGGTTACTGCGGTGTTTTATAAAAATCATATTGACTGCACGCCGCTTGGCGATGTGGTTGCAACTATAACCACTTTAATTCAGGGTCATCCTGATACTGATTTTAAGTTCATTCATAAAATCGGTGAGCAGGAGATTAACCTTGATACAAGAGAACTCAGACAGGTGCTTGAGGGGGTTCCTCTTAATACTTATGAGGTTATAAAGTGGATTGAAGAGTTTCTTAATGAACAATATATAAACTAAATTTATTTGTAAAGGAAGGAAGATTACAATGAAATCTTTGGCTGAATTACAAGCAATCAAAGAAAAAATGAAGGATAAGGTTGTTCTTCGTGAAGGCGTTAATGAATTCCGTGTTGTAGTTGGTATGGCTACTTGCGGTATTGCTGCAGGCGCACGTCCCGTGCTTAATGCGGTAGTTGAGGCTGTAAACGAAAATAATCTTTCTGACAAGGTTTCCGTTTCTCAGACAGGCTGTATTGGTCTTTGCCAGTATGAGCCTATTGTTGAGGTTTTTGAACCAGGCAAGGAAAAGGTTACTTATGTTAAGATGGACGCTGATAAGGCTAAGCGCATTGTTGAAGAGCATATAAAAGGCGGAAAGGTTGTAGTTGACTACACCATTTCCTTCGATAAGTAAAAAATGGAGGTATAGTATATGATTCGTTCACATGTTTTAATTTGTGGCGGTACCGGCTGTACTTCTTCAGGAAGTATCGCTATTCAAGAAGCTTTTGAAAGCAATATTGAAGCTTGTGGTCTTAAAGAAGAGGTTAAGGTTGTACAAACAGGTTGTTTCGGTCTTTGTGCTTTAGGCCCTGTTGTTATCGTTTATCCCGATGGTACATTTTATAGCCGTGTAACCACCGAAGATGTTAAAGAAATCGTTGAAGAGCATCTTCTCAAAGGTAGAAAGGTTGAGCGTTTGATTTACAGCGACACAGGTGCTGAAGAAGTAGCTGATAAGACCGCTGTAGCATTAAGCGACACTGCTTTCTACAAGTCACAGAACCGTGTAGTTCTTCGTAACTGCGGTGTTATTGACCCTGAAAGTATTGAAGAATACATCGCAATGGACGGTTACGCTGCACTCGGTAAGGTTCTTACCGAAATGAAGCCCGAGGATGTTATTAAGGTAATTTCTGATTCAGGTCTTCGCGGTCGTGGCGGCGGCGGATTCCCCACAGGCTTCAAATGGTCTTTGTGTGCTCCTAATAAGGCAGATCAGAAATATGTTGTATGTAATGCCGACGAAGGCGACCCCGGTGCATTTATGGACCGTTCAGTTCTCGAAGGCGACCCTCACTGTCTTGTTGAGGCTATGGCTATTGCCGGTTATGCTATCGGTGCTACCGAAGGTTATGTATATGTTCGTGCAGAGTATCCTATCGCTGTTAGACGTTTACAGAAGGCTATTGATGATGCACGTGAATACGGTCTTTTAGGTAAGAACATATTTGATTCAGGATTTGATTTCAATCTTCATATCCGTCTCGGTGCAGGTGCATTCGTTTGCGGTGAAGAAACTGCTCTTATGACCTCTATTGAAGGTAACCGTGGTGAGCCTCGTCCTCGTCCTCCTTATCCTGCAGTTAAGGGTCTTTTCGGTAAGCCTACCGTTGAAAATAACGTTGAAACCTTTGCTAACGTTCCGCAGATCATCCTTCGTGGTGCTGAGTGGTTTGCTTCTATGGGTACTGAAAAATCAAAGGGAACGAAAGTTTTCGCTCTTGGCGGTAATATTAATAATACCGGTCTTGTTGAAATTCCTATGGGTACAACACTTCGTCACATCATCGATGATATCGGCGGCGGTATTCCTAACGGCAAAAAGTTCAAGGCTGCTCAAACAGGTGGTCCTTCAGGTGGATGTATCCCTGAGTCACTTATCGATACAGAGGTTGACTTCGATAACCTTACCGCTATCGGTTGTATGATGGGTTCAGGTGGTCTTATCGTTATGGACGAAGATACCTGTATGGTTGATATGGCTAAGTTCTTCCTTGAGTTCACCGTTGATGAGTCTTGCGGTAAGTGTACTCCTTGCCGTGTTGGTACTAAGAGACTTCTTGAAAAGCTCGATGATATTACAAAGGGCAAGGGAACTCTCGAGGATATTGACGAGCTTGAAGAACTCTGTAAGTATATCAAGCAGAACTCTCTCTGCGGTCTCGGTCAGACTGCTCCTAACCCTGTACTTGCTACTCTTAACTTCTTCCGTGATGAATATGTAGCTCACGTTGTTGATAAGAAGTGCCCCGCAGGTGTTTGTAAAGATCTTCTTACCTTTACAATTGATAAAGAGAAGTGTATCGGTTGTGGCGTATGTGCAAGAAATTGCCCTGTTAACGCTATTGTTAAGACTGACTACATTGCTCCCGGTCATAAATTACCCTCTTACGATATTGACGCTGAAAAGTGCGTTAAGTGCGGAGTATGTATGGGTAACTGTAAGTTTAAAGCTATTTCAAAAATTTAAGAAAGGAGCCTCATTATAATGGATATGTTAAATGTTAAAATTAATGGTATTGCTGTAAGCGTACCGAAAGGCTCTACTGTTTTAGATGCCGCTCGTTCAGCAGGTATTGAAATTCCTACCCTTTGTTTCATGAAGGAAAAGAACGAAATCGGTGCTTGCCGTATTTGTGTAGTTGAAGTAAACGAGGGTAGAGGCTTCCGTATTGTTACTGCTTGTGTATATCCCTGTACAGAAGGTATGGAGGTTCTCACCAATACTGAAAAGGTTCAGAAGGCAAGAAAAACAACTCTTGAGCTTATTCTTTCAACGCATGAAAAGAAATGTCTTTCATGCGTTCGCTCAACAAATTGCGAATTGCAGAAAATGTGCCGTGATTACGGTGTAGATGAAAATGCTTTTGGCGGATTCAAGCCCGAATATGAGCTTGATGTAAGCACACCTCATTTAGTTAGAGATAACAACAAGTGTGTACTTTGCCGTCGTTGTGTTGCTGCTTGTAATGAGCAGTATGTTGGCGTTATCGGTGCTAACAACCGTGGTATTGATACCAATATCGGTACTCCGTTTGAAGTAGGCCTTTCTAATGTTCCTTGTATTTCTTGCGGTCAGTGTACTGCAGTTTGTCCAACAGGCGCATTGGTTGAAAAGGATGATACAGATAAGATTTGGGAAGCTTTAGCTGATCCTACAAAGCATGTTGTAGTTCAGACTGCTCCTTCTATCCGTGCAACTTTGGGCGAATGCTTCGATATGCCTATCGGTACAAATGTTGAAGGCAAGATGGTTGCAGCTCTTAGAAGACTCGGTTTCGATAAGGTATTCGATACTGACTTTGCTGCTGACCTTACTATC
>JAZTXU010000111.1:0-5398 GCA_045636565.1 Acutalibacteraceae bacterium | reverse complement strand
TTAATGAATATGAGGTTGTTGTGATAGAGAAATGTAATACGGGGGAATGAAGATTATGAGAAATGTTAATGAAATCAAAAAGATCGATATTCACGCTCATGTGGCGGTTTTTCCTGATTACTATCCTCCGATAGCAATGAGGACACGATTTGTTTCTCCCGAAGAGGTTATTGAATTTTATGATAAGTTAGGCATTGAAAAGGGTGTGCTTTTGCCGATATCTTCACCCGAAGGTCAGGCTTCACCCATGACAAGTGAGGCTTGCAAATGGGTTACAGAAAAATACAGTGACAGATTTTATTGGTTTTGCAATGTTGACCCAAGAGCGAATATCAATACTCCTGACAGTGACCTATATTCAATACTTGAGTTTTACAAGTCGATAGGTGCTAAAGGTGTTGGCGAAATCACTTCAAATATTTATTTTGATGATGAAAGAACCGAGAATCTTTTCGCCGCTTGCGAAAAACTTGATATGCCCATTTTGTTTCACATTTCACCCGATTTCACACATTACGGACTTGTGGATGATTTGGGACTTCCGAGACTTGAAAAAATGCTCGCAAAGTTCCCTAAACTCAAGTTTATCGGTCATTCTCAACCGTTCTGGAGCGAAATGTCGGCAGATGTTACGAAAGAAACTCGCAACACATTTCCAAAATCAAAGGTTATTGAGGGAAGAATCCCTGAACTTATGCGTAAGTATGACAATTTGTATTGTGATTTCTCGGCAAACAGCGGTTCAAATGCTTTAATGCGTGATAGGGAATATGCCAAGAAATTTATTGCCGAGTTTTCAGATAGAATTTTTTACGGTTGCGATATTTGTGCCCCTTCAAATACACATCCCTTCCCGTTTAAGGATTTTCTTGAGGAAATGTGTGCAGAGGGTAAGATAAGCGAAGAAAATTACCGTAAGCTTGTAAGAGAAAATGCGATTTCTGTTTTAGGATTAGAGGTGTAATTATGAAAATTGGAATAGTTACTGATTTAGAGGGTATTTCAAATGTAGAAACAATAAAAGCGGTGGATGAAAGCACGCCATTTTATACCGATGCCTGCAATATGCTTATGGATGATGTTAATGCCGCTATTAGCGGAGCGTTTGACGCAGGAGCCACGGAGGTTTATGTAGTTGACGGTCATTGCACAGGTCATAATTTCATAGAAGGAAAATTGGATGAAAGGGCGGTGCAACTTTCGGCTTTTGATTTTGCGAGAAGCAGTACTTTTGAGGATTTTGATGCATTTTTTGCTGTTGGTTGCCACGCAAAGGCAGGAACAGAAAAGGCATTTTTAGACCACACTCAAAGCTCTGCCGTTTGGTTTAATTATACAGTGGGCGGTAAAAGCTATGGTGAAATCGGTCAGCAGGCTATCTGCTTTGGAGCATATGACAAGCCATTGGTTATGGTAAGCGGTGATGAGGCGGCTTGTGAAGAGGTTAAGTCTTTAATACCTAATATTTCGGTAGCCCCTGTTAAAAGCGCTAAGATCAGAAACGAGGCAGAGTGCATTCCGCATGATGAAGCCTTAAAGCTTATTTATGATGCCGCTTTTGATGGTGTAAAGCGTATAAACGAAATCAAGCCTTACAAAATTTCACTTCCAACAGAAATTGCTGTTACACTTTGTCGCAGCGATCAATGCGATGCAGAGATTGAAAGGTGCCCACACTTTAGCAGAGAGGGAAGAACCTTGAAGAAAACAATAAATGAAATTAAGCACTATGTGGATGTGCTTTTGTATTAATAGGAGGATAAAAAAATGGAAAAATTAGCAATTTACGGTGGCAACAAAACAAAAACTACTCCTTATGGCACAGGTAAAAGATTTGGTACCGAGGAACTTGGTTTGTTGGAAGAGGCATTGAATCAGAACACTTTATTTTATTGGCATGGTAATATGACCAAGCGCTTTGTTAAGAAGTTTGCAGATTTATACGGTGCTAAGCACTGTGTTGCAACAAGCTCAGGTACCGCTTCAATCCATGTAGCACTTGGTGCTTTGGGAGTAGGCCCCGGAGACGAAGTTATTACTTCTCCTATTACAGATATGGGAAGTGTAATAGGTATTCTTTATCAGAATGCAATACCTGTTTTTGCAGATTTAGACCCCAATTCCTATAATATGGACCCTAAATCTATTGAAGCTAAAATCACAGATAAAACAAAAGCAATAATTGTTGTTCATCTTGCAGGTAATGCTGCAGAAATTGATGAAATTGTGCGCATTGCAAAGAAACATAATGTTTATGTAATTGAAGATTGCGCCCAGACATATTGCTGTAAATATAAGGGTCAGTATGTGGGTACCTTCGGCGATATCGGTTGCTTTAGCTTAAATGATTTCAAGCATATCTCCGCAGGTGACGGCGGTATGATTATTACCAATGACGAAAAGCTTTATTACAGAGCTTTAATGTTTGCAGATAAAAACTTTAACCGCTTAGGCGCAGAGATTGTAAAAAATGTGCCTTACTTGGCTCCTAACTACCGTATGAACGAGCTTACAGCCGCTGTTGGTATTGCTCAGCTTGATAAGGTTGAGGATATATGCGCAAAGAGAAACGCTTACGGTAATAAGTTACATAAAGCAATTCAGAATGCTAAGGGACTTGAAGCTGAAAAAATCCTTCCCGATTGCGAATGCTCATATTGGTTCTATATGGTAAAGGTAAATGAGGAAGAACTTGGAGCTACTAGACAGGAATTTATTGACGCATTAACCGCAGAGGGTGTAACAGTTTGGGGAGGTTATATTCCTTCTTGTGTATATCAGTACGATATGTTTAAAAATAAAACCGTATTCCCGGGCGATACACAGTATCCCTTTGATGGCACATTTGGAAATGCGATTGAATATAAAGACGGCGATTGCCCCAACGCAGAAGAAATTCTTAAAAACTGCATAAGATTCCCCGTTAATGAATTTTTCACCGAACAGGATTTGGAAGAAACTATTACCGCTATTGAGAAGGTTTGTAAGTATTTCAATGAAAATAAGAAAAATTAATTACAAGCAAATATTAAGTAAGGAGAACACCCGTATTTTAATTACGGGTGACAGTATCTCCTATAATCGTTATGGTTATGACCCATCTCTACGGTTAAATAATGATGCTTTTAACTTTGGCGCAGGAATGGGAAGCTGGTCTTTTAAGCTTAGAGACAGTATCTATTTTTCTGACCCACAGTTTATATTTGGTAGTGAAATTGAATTTAACTGCCCGAGCATTTTGGGACTTAGTAATACAAGCGAAATTCCCAATACCGAGGTTTTCGGCGGTAAAATTAAAACTCTTTTGCCAAACGGTGAAGTTGAATTTGTTGTTAATATAAAGAGTGATAATATAACCCTTTACTTCCAGCAGAGAATAGATTATCCTTGTGTGTTTGATATTTTTGTAGACGGTAGACTTGCGGTCAAAGATTACAGTAATAAGGGCGACAACGAGTTTTTTGCCGGCTTCGCTCTTGTAACTCTACCGCTTAGCTGTAATCCAAATACCGAAAATCACATTGTGAGATTTTCAAATATCAGGGGAGAAAACCCAAAAATCACGGTAGCAGGTGTTGGAGCGGAGAATAAAACCGTTACATTAGCGGGCAGGGGTAACCAATGCGCAAGCTTTTTCATTGAGAACTTCGAGGAGCGTATTGCAAGGTATTCGCCCGATTTGCTAATTCTTATTATCGGCGCAAATGACCGCGCGCGTATTACGATAGAAGATTTCGAAAATGATTTGAGAACACTTTTTACAAAGGTTTATGATTATAACCGTAAGTGTAATCTACTTTTACTATTACCGCCCAATGCTCATAATCCTGATGATTTATCCTGCAATATATCTCCATTTACATCTATTGAAAAAGCGTCGGAATATAACGCGGTGGCAATAAGGGTGTGCGAAGAATTTTCTTCTCGGTATGATATTGACTTTTTTAAAACGCCTGACCTTTTTAATAACGAAAAAGTGGAGGATTGGCGTTTCGATAATGTTCACTTGAATAATTTCGGTAACGAGATATTATATAATGCGTTATTAGAAAAATTTAAAATTCAAAAGAGGTTTTAGTTATGTCAGAATCAAAACAGATAGTTAAAAAGATTGATATTCACGCTCACACAGCAAGAGTGTTAGGTATTCCGAGACCTGATGGTTCTAATTTCATATTGCCTAATGAAACTATTGAAATACAAGATAAATTAGGTGTCGAAAAGAGTGTTTTATTACCTATAGCATCTCCGGATTGCGGTTATACAACCTCAACAAACGAAGAAAATTTTGAGATTGCAAAGGCTAACCCCGAAAGATTTGCAACATTTTGTTGTATTGACCCCAGAGCAGGCGCAAATACTGCAGAAACCGATTTTGGTTACTTTGTTAAGTATTATAAGGAGCAGGGAGCCAAGGGCTGTGGCGAAATGATTTGTAATCTTTATTTTGATGACCCTAAGGTTTTGGCTCTGTTTAAGGCTTGCGAGGAATACGATATGCCCATAACCTTCCATATTGGCCACACTAACGGTGAATACGGCCTTATAGATGATTTTGGTCTGCCACGCCTTGAAAAGGTTTTAAAAATGTTCCCAAAACTCAAATTTTTGGGACATTCACAACGCTTTTGGTCACACATAAGCGGAGATGTAAACGAGGTAACTATGCACGGCTGGCCCACCGGTAAGGTTACTGAGGGCGGCAGAGTGGTTGAGCTTATGCGAAAATACCCCAACCTTTGCGGAGATTTATCTGCAGGGAGCGGATATAATGCTTTAAGCCGCGACCCTGAATTTGGTTATAAGTTTATAGAGGAATTTCAAGACCGACTTTATTTTGGCTTAGACCTTTGCGCTCCTCATAATATGGAGCAAGAAGGAAGAATAGGTCTTGTGAGGTTTTTGGATAATGCAATGCTTGAAGGAAAAATATCTTATGAAGCATACTTGAAGGTTTCAAGAGAAAATGCTTTGAAAATTTTAAAGTAAGGAAAAATACGCTGTGAAAAAAGAATGGAATTTTGGAATATTGGGTTGCGGAATGGTAGCCCAGTATCATGCGGATGCAATAAACTTTATTGAAGGTGCTCGACTTATTGGGGTGGCAGACAATAATTTTGAAGCGGCTTGTAGCTTTGGTGATAAATACTCCGTAAAAGCTTACAAAAGCTATGAGGATATGTTGGCAGACGATGAAATAGATGCGGTTTGCATTTGTACACCAAGCAGCTTTCACGCAAAAAATGCTTCGGATGCATTAAATAATGGCAAGAATGTAGTTCTTGAAAAGCCTATGGCGCTTACTGTAAGTGATGCTGAAAGGCTTACAGAAATAGCAGAAAAATCTCAAAAGCTTATAACCGTAATATCCCAATTAAGGTTTTCTGAAGACCTTTTG
>JAZTXU010000110.1:0-10148 GCA_045636565.1 Acutalibacteraceae bacterium | reverse complement strand
GGTCATATGATGGCGGAAGATGGTATGTTTTCACAGATGTTCACCACGGCAGGTGTAATGTCTTGCTATAAATATTTCCACGAGCCGGGTATTGACTGGCTTGGCAGACATGTTTCAAGCCCGTTAGTTCCAAAGCAGTTGGGCAGTGCAGCTTATCAGTTGGGCAGAAAAACCCTCACAGAATCCTTTGCACTTTGCGGTTGGGATGTAAGTTTAAACGAACTTAAATGGATTGCTCAGTGGCAGGCGGTAAATGGTGTTACTATGCTTTGTCCCCATTTGGAGGGTTATACTTTAAGAGGTGAAAGAAAGCGCGACTATCCTGCTTCACTTTCTCATCAGTTGCCCTGGTTTGAAGATGGTTATTCCACATTTGCTGAATATTCCGTTAAATTAGGAGAGCTTTTGGATTCAAACCGTGAGGTTGCTGATTTACTCGTTATTAATATGATTCAGTCGGCCTATGTGGCATCTAATCCCATTGAGGGTTATTCTAATCTTTATGCCATGGACCATACTCTTGGTGGAATTGTTCGCGGCTTATCAAATGAGCATATTCTTCACCATTACGGCGATGAGGTGCTGTTAAATGATATGGCAAAGGTTGAAAACGGCAAAATTAAGGTTGGTCTTTGCGAATATAAGGCGGTATTATTACCCTCACTTTTGGGTATTAAGGAATCGACCTTAAAGATTTTAGAGGATTACATAGCAAACGGCGGTAAGGTTTATATTTATGGTGATGCTCCCACATTTGTAAACGGCAGAAGGGATGAACGTTTAGCTGAACTTTGCAAAAAAGCAATTAATGTGGCAGACTTTAGCGAGCTGAAGTCGGCTCTTGGCTTTGATTTGGCAGATATCACCACAGAAGGCAAGGAAAACGGCAATATTCATTACTGTGAAAAGCAAATGGCAGACGGCAGAAAACTTTTCTACCTTGTTAATCTTGCAAAACAGGAGCAAAGCGTTACTTTTAAGGTAAACGGCGAATTTGAGCTTTATAATTATGATGTTGTAAGCGGTTCCGAAAATGTTATTAATTGCCGCTATGAAAACGGCAACACCTTGGCAGATTTAAGTTTTGCGGAATATGGCAGTATTGTTATAACCGCAAAGGAAGGCAAGGCTCAGGCGGTAAAAGAAGAAAAGATAAATGCAATTTCTTTGAACAATGAGTTTGAAGTTTCCGAGTGCAGCGATAATGCCATCACACTTGATGCTTGCGAATATAGTATAAACGGTGGCGAATGGCAACCTAAAAAGGCTGTAATTCTTATTCAAAGAGAACTTTTGGCATTAAAAGAGGTTTGTGATGTTTCACTTCGTTTTAAGTTTAATGTTGAAAAGGGCGCCGATATCAAGAAAGTGGCACTTTGTGTTGAAACACCTGAAAAGTTTGAGTTTATAATAAACGGAAATAAAACCGAGTTTACCCAAAACGGTTATTTTACCGATAAATCAATCAAAAAAGGCGATATTTCCGCTTTTGTAATCGAGGGCGAAAATGAAATTATAATGAACTGCAATTTTTATCAGCGCCAAAAGGTTTATGATGTGCTTTTCTTACCAAATGTTCACGAGGTTGAAAAGAACAAGCTTACCTATGATACCGAACTTGAAAGTATTTATCTTGTGGGTGAATTTGGTGTTCGCAGCGAAGATGATTTCACTTTAGGTGATAGGAAGGCGATATTCACCAAGCAAAGTTTTACGCTTACTTCACCCGTGAAGAATGTAGATATCAGCAATATTACCGTTCAGGGCTATTGGTTCTTCTCGGGCAAAATGTCCTTAAAGCAGAAGGTTTCAATAGCTAAAGCAGAGGGTGAGAGATATGTTATTTCGTTAAATGACCTTTATTCACCTGCGGCAGAGCTTTATGTGAACGGCAAAAAAGCAGGCGTGTTTGCTTTTGCCCCTTACTCAATTGATGTTACCGATTTAATTGAGAACGGCGAGAATGAAATTATTATTCGCTTACTTTCAGGCAACCGTAATCTTTTAGGACCTCACCACAGAAGCTATGGCGAGAGCCATATGGTGGCACCTGTCACCTTTACCGATCAGAGCGATTGGGAGTCAGATGGATTGGGCGCTAAACATCCGTGGACGGAAGATTACTCATTTGTATTGTTTGGCGTTAAGATTTAAATATTAAAAAAATCCTATAGATTTTTCGAAATCTATAGGATTTTATTTTTTGACACACACTTTACGCATGCAAATTCAAATTGCTTCTTGAATTATTTCTCAAAATTATATAAAGGCAGATATTCGCCCTTGGGTTCAACGCCTACAACCGAGTTACCAATCCAATGATATGTATAATCCTTGGGCTCTAAATCGGTGTAGTTAACGGTTACTTTCTGGTAGAAATCTACTAACTCATATCGGAGCGTTACTATATCACCCTCTGTCACAGAATCAACGCATACATAGTTGTTTGCGGTACCGCCAAAGTAAAATTCCGCTTCTTTTGAGTTTATAAGAAGCTTAACGGAATTTCTGTTGACCCAAGAGGGAACACGCACCTTAAGGGGAGCAGAAATCTTCATTGTAACGGTGATTTCAGCTTCGTTTGGAAGCATGGTTTCAACCTTTGCGCTATCGGTTTCACTATCAACAGGAATATAAACTGTTACACCGTTTTCATTCGTCTGCTGGGCGTATTTCCAAGCATAGTAAATAGAGCGCATACCCTCAGGTGGGCAACATCCCATCATATCAAATACAATATTTTTGCCGCCGTATTCGGTCATTCCAAAATGGGTTTTACCCTCTTCAACCTCAAAAATGTAATCATTAGGTGTAATGGCTGAAATAAAACCGCCCTCAAGGTCTTTGAGAATCTTTATTGATTCATTAATCTGCTTTTCGGATTTATTGGAATGAACTGTTTTAAACCATTTTAGTAAATCGTCTGTCAGTTCAAACTGCATAATATTAAAATAGTTTCTAAGGTCGCGTTCGATTTGGTCCCAAAGCTCATCATAGCCTGCAAGCGCTAACCAAAGCTCTGTTTCAAACATATCACCGTTAAGGCAGGTTTCCGAGTGGGTGCAATGCTCATCCCAACTTCTGATTTCGGGGAGCCAGCCTGTATCAAGCGCCCAGTTTCTGTAATAATCGTAAATTGCCTTTGCCCAACTGAGATAGCGAGGTTCTCCCGAAAGATAAGCGAACTGCGCGAAACCGCGTATTGCGTGCATTTGCACATGGTTGTGGCCGCCGATTTCACCGTTTCCTTTATGCAAATGGTCGGGCATAAGGTCTAAAACAAAACCTTCGGCAAGTTCGGTCATAAAATCCCAACATCTTTTATCTTTTGAAACGAGCCAATATTCACAAAATCCGCTGAACACCATAGGATAATGTCCCTTGTAGCCCTCGCTTGCCTTTTCTTCGTTATAAAAAGCGTTTCCATAGCGGTAAAAAGCTCTGCCGTTTTCACGGGTTGCAAGTGCCATCATACCTTCAAAAATGCGTGTAGCAAGTTTTAAGTCTGTAACACCCTGGCGGTATCGCAGGCACTCGCTTTGAAGCAGCATACAGGTAGCCCAAAGATTAATAAAAACATCGGGATTATCGGTAGAATTACTGTATTCATGGGTGCGGCAAACATCCTTGGCGTAACCCTCTTTGGTGAGGTAGCTTATAAGTCTTTCATGAACCTTTTCTTCGGGAATTTTGCCTGTTTCATAGTCGCCAAGCATTTCGCGCATCATACGGAATGCCACATCGTTACGGCTTTCGGTGTCACCCTCCATTATAGCGTCAATATACCCCTCAACCTTAATTAGCGGATTAAAGGGCGGACATTCACTCGGAGCAAAGGAAAATCTGCACTCAAAATCATGGTCTGCCACAGGATTAGAGTATAAATATTTAAGCGCTTTTTTTGCCATTTTCGATAATTCGATTTTATTAAGTTTAATATCGGTTTTCTTAATATAATTAATATTTGAATGTTCACCAATAAATCCCTGAATCTTCATAAAATCCTCCATAAACAGTTATTATTATTACTAATTATAACATAAAATAATTATATTTAAATAGGTTAATGTTGAAAAATAGATAAAAGATGAAACAAAAGCATATAAATTTGTTGAAAAGGCGATATTTTAGTGATAAAATACGAAGTATATTGATTGGAGGTTCTGTATGATGAGGATAAATGCTGAAAAGTTGAAGCTAAATATAGAAACCCGAGTAGCGAGTGATTTTGAAAATAATAATATAAATGCAGCTTCGCTTATTGTAAAGCAAGACGGAAAAACGATTTATAAAAATAATTTCGGTTTGGCAGACTGTAATTCTGTATTTCGTATGGCTTCTATGACAAAGCCCGTAACCGCTGTTGCTATTATGACCTTGTTTGATAAAGGACTTCTTGATATAGATGATTTGGTGGAAAAATATTTACCTGAGTTTTCAAATCTTTATCTTGCAAAGATAGTCGACAATAAGGTTGAAAGGTCGTCACCTGTAAAAACTAGGCTAACAATCAAGCATTTACTTACACATACATCCGGAATGTTGAACGGCAAAAGTGGAGAGATATATTATTCTCAGATGACTGATGAAGAAAACCGCACTCTGGAAAATGCTATCGGGTTTTATTCAAGATGCGGGTTAGAGTTTGAGCCGTTTTCCATGCAGGAATACAATTCGACCGCGGCGTTTGACGTGTTAGCGAGAATAGTTGAATTAATAAGCGGCGAAGATTATAACGAATATTTGAAAAGTCATATTTTTGCGCCTTTAGGTATGAAAAACACCACATTTGTGCCAACAAATGAACAGTGGGAAAAAATAATCCCAATGCATAACAAGGTTGATGGACAATCGGCTTTAGGAATTACATATCCTGATTGTGTTTTTGAAAAAACACCTGTTACACATTATCTTGGCGGTGCAGGACTAATTTCTACTTTAGAAGATTATTCCAATTTTGCCGAAATGCTGCTTAATAATGGTGAGTTTGATGGCAACAGAATTTTAAGCAAAAGGGCGGTAGAACTTATTTCCACACCGCACGTGCCTGAAGAAATTATGCGCGGTTGCTGGCAATGGGGCTTGGGAGTCCGTGTTATTACTTTGAAAGACTTCAAGCTACCTTTTGGTACATTTGGTTGGAGCGGTGCTTATGGCACACACTTCTGGGTGGATAAGGAAAATAAAATTACTGCTGTATATCTTAAAAATTCCCGATTTGATGGTGGTGCAGGTGCGACAACATCAGAAAATTTCGAATTGGATGTATTTAATTCTTTGGAATAATTAAAAATAGTTTTTAATTGAGGAAACCGAAAGGTTTCCTTTTTAATTGTGAAAAAATGTGCGATTTTGTGTTGACTTGTGGAAAAATGTGTGATATTATACATACTATCAATTAATATGTGTGGTGAGCTTATTGCTTGCAAAGGAAAGACAGGATATTATAAAGAAACTGCTTGAGCAAAAGGGTGCTGTAAAAACCGCTAAACTTGTGGAAATGTTTAATGTATCTGTAGAAACAGTCCGCCGTGATTTTCTCTCTATGGAGGGGGCAGGTCTGCTTACTAAGGTGCACGGTGGCGCTATTGCTATAAGCGAAATGAAGCCGTTTTTTTCATTAGAGCAAAGAAAAGAAGATTTTTTAGAACAAAAAACCGAAGTTGCCGAATTTGCATGTGAATTTATAAATGAAGGCGATATTATAGGGATAGATACCGGCGCTACCGGTATTGTTTTTGCGAAGACCTTAAAAAACAGATTCAAGAAGTTAACGATAGTTACCTATTCACTTGATGTTTTTAATATTCTTTCAAAGCATGAGGAATTTTCGGTTATTTTATGCGGTGGTCATTTTGATAAATCGGAAAACTGTTTTTACGGCAGTTTAGTGCTTGATACATTGTCAAGCCTTCGTATTCAAAAGGCGTTTTTATTTCCGGCTGCGATTTCTTTGGAATTTGGCATAGGTGATAATTATGAGCATTTGATGTTGCTGCAAAAAAAGTTTATTGAAATATCGAATGAGGTTTACTTTTTGGCTGATAGCAGCAAATTTGAAAAAAAGGCACTTATGAAGCTTGCTGAATTAAAACCGGAATACACTTTTGTGACAGATAAATCTTTTTCAAGTGATGTCAGAGAGTTATATATTGAAAATAATGTTAATATTTATAATGATTATCGACAAAGCCGATAAAAATCGGCTTTATGTTGTAAAAAATGTCTTAAAACGTTGGTTGCAACTTCGATATCGTTTCAATAAATATGTTCAATTACCGTTGGTAATTGTTTGCGAATTCAAAGAATTCGCAGTCGAAATAAGGCTTTGCCCTATTTCGGCATCCACATAGTTATTATAATGGGGTATAAAAAATGAAGAAAAATTTAAGTTTTAACGCGTTAACGTTTTTGTTTTCGGTTACATATTTTATAACCTATTTGTCACGCAAAAATTTCGCAACGATTATTGTTGAAATGGAAAGCGCTACGGGAATTAGTGAATCTGCACTTTCACTTGCTATTACCGGCAGCTTTATAACCTATGGTGTGGGTCAGATTATCAGTGGCTTCTTTGGGGATAGAATCAGCCCTAAAAAATTGGTGAGTTTAGGTTTGCTTACCACCACACTTATGAATTTTATGATTCCACTTTTCGAAAATGCTTATGCAATGCTTGGTATCTGGTGCGTAAACGGTTTGGCGCAAGCCTTTATGTGGCCGCCGATTGTTAAGATTATGACCTCACTTTTTACCGAAAAGCAATATAATAATGCGGTTGTAAAGGTTTCTTGGGGCTCTTCTGCCGCAACCATTGTGATTCATTTGATCGCACCGCTATTGATTTCTCTTACTAATTGGAAGGGCGTTTTTGTCTTTTCGGGCGTAAGTTCATTGGCAATGATGTTTATTTGGAATGCACTTTGTGAAGAACCTGATACGATTGTTCCTTCTAAAAGTGAAAAATCGGATGATAATAAGCCTGCAGGCGGATCACTAAAGGTGTTGTTTTCATTAACTGTTCTTGGCGTTATGTTTGCTATAATTATGCAAGGAATGCTCAGAGACGGTGTTGAAACCTGGATGCCCTCTTATATTGCAGATGCTTATAATACCGATAATTCCTCTGCGATTTTATCGGGCGTTGCAATCCCGGTGTTTAGTATTGTTTGCTTTAAATTAGCGGCTGTGCTTTATGAAAAATGGTTTAAGAATGCATTGTTTTGTGCAGGCGTTTTGTTTGGAGTAGGCGCGGTATCTGCTTTGGGTCTCAGTCTGCTTTCGGGAAAAAATGCAATTCTTTCAATAATTTGTATGGCACTTCTTGCAAGTATGATGCATGGTGTTAATGTAATACTTATCTGCATTGTGCCTGCATTCTTTAAGAAATATGGTATTGTTTCAACCGCTTCAGGTGTGCTTAACAGTTGTACTTATATTGGTAGTGCAATTGCAACCTATGGCACTGCGCTTGTTACAGAAAATTATGGTTGGAGCGCTACGCTTAAGATTTGGCTCTTGGTTGCCGCTTTGGGCACTGCGGCTTGCTTTGTGTGTGTGAGACCGTGGAAACGCAAGTTTATGACAGATTAATTCGATTTGAGGTGGGGTAAATGCTTAGCGGAACGGTTTTTAATATTCAGAAATTCAGCATTAATGATGGGCCTGGTATCAGAACAACGGTGTTTTTAAAGGGTTGTCCGCTAAATTGCCTTTGGTGCCATAATCCTGAATCAAAATCCATTAAAACCGAAGTTTTTTATAACTTTGAGAAATGTGTCGGTTGTGCCAGATGCGGTAATATTTGTCCTAACGGTTGTCATATAATAGAAGATGGTAAGCATATTTATAACCGTGAGAAATGTATCGCCTGTGGCGAATGCACCGAAAATTGTTTCACAGAAGCGCTCGAAACCGTGGGAGAAACCAAAACGGTTGATGAGGTTATGCGCGAGGTTTTAAAGGATAAAGATTTTTATGAAAATTCGGGTGGAGGAATGACCCTTTCAGGTGGCGAGCCAATGCTTCAATTTGAGTTTACTTATGAGCTTTTAAAAAGAGCGAAGGCAGAAGGACTTCACACCTGTATTGAGACTTGCGGTTTCACAAAAAAGGAAAATTTAATCAAAATAGCACCGCTCGTTGATATATTTCTTTTTGATTACAAGGAAACAAATCCCATAAAGCACAAGGAATTTACGGGAGTTTCTAATGAGAGTATCATAGAAAACCTCAAAATGCTGGATAGTATGGGTTGTAAAACGATTTTGCGTTGCCCGATTATTCCAACCCTTAACGATTGGGAAGAGCATTTGTGTGGTATCGCAGAGCTTGCAAACGAGCTTGAAAACATTATTGAAATAAATATTGAACCTTACCATCCGCTTGGCAGTTCAAAAGCAATGTTTTTAAATAAGGAGTATCCTTTAAGCGATCTTACTTTTCCTGCAAACGATACTGTTGAGAAATGGATAAATACTATTTCTATGAAAACTAAAATTGAAGTGAAGAAGGCGTAAAGTATGGATATGTTAGTTGATATATTTAAAATTGATTCCAAATTTGCGGTTGAGGTAGTTATACGATTGGTGTTATCGGTTGTAATCGGCGCTTTAATCGGAAGTGAGCGTGCCCGTCACGGCCGAGCCGCAGGTATGAGAACTCATATTCTTGTGTGTATGGGAGCGGCGCTTACCGCAATGGCGAGTTTATTTATAAACGCCCAAATGGGAAGCGGTGATGTGCTTCGTATTCCTGCTCAGGTAATATCGGGTATAGGTTTTCTTGGCGCCGGAATGATTATTATCAAGAATAACAATGTCATTACAGGTCTTACCACCGCGGCAGGCGTGTGGACCACCAGTATTATAGGTATTGCGGTGGGTTACGGATTTTATTTCGGTGCAATTGTTTCAACAGCGCTTTTCCTTATCACAATTATTATGTTCACAAGGTTTGAAAAGCGCAGAAGAAGTGCTGAAAATATATACATTGAAATTGATGATATGTATAAAACAAATCAGATAATTAATTCAATAAGAGAAAAAATTAATGCGGATTTCTCTCACACAATAGTACCGCCTAAAAGTCAGTTTCAAGGTAATCTTGGAATAGCTATTTTGTTTAAAACACCTTCGGATTTTGATGATAAAATCTTTTTTGAGATTGATGGTGTGATATATATTGAGAAAGAATAAATTGTTATTTGTTGTTGAAATTTGCGATGTTTTGTGATATAATAAGGTCACTGTCCTAAGGTGTGGTGATGCTATTATGAAAACCAGTTTTATATCGATTATATGTTATTGTTTAATAGCATCTTTATTACTTTTTATAATTTCCATATTAACAAAGCTTAATGGTTTTAATGCGGAACTTCGCCGTTTGAATATGGAAATAAAGCGTACCCATGGCAGAGAAAAGGAACATTATATTCGCAGAAAGCGCAAGCTGTGGCACAGTTTACTTCCTTTTTACAAATATTAAATTTCAGAATATATTAAAAGAGATGTGTGATTTTTTTCACACATCTCTTTTGTTATTTGAATTTAAAAGTAAGCTATTGTAAATATCAGCTAAGACTGTATTTAGCCTCATACATATTGTAATTGTCTACAAATTCGCCCGAAGAAGAGTTTTTAATCTTATTAAGGTATTTATGGGCGTCAAGTTTATCAGAAGGTAACTGCATTGTGTAAACCGCAATATTTGAGCAATGGTCTGAAACACGCTCGTAATTTGTAAGCAAATCGGTAAATATGAAACCAAGCTCAATAGTGCAGTTGCCTGCCTGAAGTCTTGCAATATGCATAGCTTTAAGCTGTTTCTTTAATTTATCGATTACCTGCTCAAGAGGTTCAACCTTCGAAGCAATTTCAGCATCATTGTATACGAAAGAATATGTAGTCATATCAATGATTTCTGTAATAGCATTTGTGATAACTTCAATTTCTTTCATAGCATCTTCAGAGAAAGTTATTCCCTTTGTGTGCATTTCTTCTGCAAGTTTGCAAAGACTTAAAGCATGGTCACTGATACGTTCAAAATCTCCAATGCTGTGCAACATACGACCAACCCTATGAGATGAATTTTCATCCAAAGTACCCTTGCTTATATGAACAAGGTAGGTGCCGAGCTTGTCCTCATAT
>JAZTXU010000109.1:0-10393 GCA_045636565.1 Acutalibacteraceae bacterium | reverse complement strand
CAACCTTAATAGCATCCTTTAACATCGGGTCTTCATCGGGACCATCCTCAGGAAGACCTGTCTTCTGTTTCTTCTCAACCGCTGCCTGACGCTCAATTTCTACCATAATATTATCATCATACTCGACACTATGATCGCCCTTTATAAACTCAACAACTTTTTCAACCTCTTCGTCACTTATAAAACAGCCTTGAATACGGTTAGGTTTGCTTGAGCCTATAGGAGCAAACAACATATCGCCTCTACCGATTAATTTTTCCGCTCCCGCAGAATCAAGAATTGTTCGGCTATCTATCTGGCTTGAAACCGCAAATGCAATACGGGTTGGAATGTTCGCCTTAATAACACCTGTCACAACATCAACAGACGGACGCTGTGTAGCAATTATCAAATGCATACCCGCCGCTCTCGCTTTAGCCGCAATTCGGTTTATTGAATCCTCAACCTCGTGAGAAGCAGTCATCATAAGGTCAGCAAGCTCATCCACTATAATAACGATATGAGGCATTTTTTCAACCTCGGTATCTGAGGGAAGCGTATCAACAAAACGGTTATATCCCGCAAGATCACGAACACCGCGATCCGCAAACATTCTGTAACGCTTTTCCATTTCGGTTACCGCCCAACCAAGGGCTCCCGAAGCCTTTTTGGGGACGGTCACAACCGGCACCAGCAAATGAGGAATACCGTTATAAATTCCAAGTTCAACCACCTTGGGGTCTATCATTAATAACTTTACCTCTTCGGGCGAAGCCTTATAAAGGATACTCATAATAATCGAGTTAATGCAAACCGATTTACCTGAACCTGTTGCACCCGCAATTAAGCAGTGGGGCATTTTTGCAATATCGGTTACAATTTCATTACCGCCGATATCTCTACCAAGTGCCACAGTAAGTTTACTTTTGGCAGAAGAAAATACGGGGGATTCAATTATTGAGCGAATATCAACAACATCACTTGTTTTATTAGGAACCTCAATACCAACCGCCGCTTTATTCGGGATAGGTGCTTCAATTCTCACACCTGCGGTTGCAAGGTTTAATGCAATATCATCTGCAAGATTTGTAATTTTGCTTATTTTAACACCTGCACAGGGTTGAAGTTCATAACGTGTAACTGTGGGACCCTTGCTTACATTAACAATTCTTGTTTCAACGCCAAACGAACGTAATGTTTCAACAAGATGCTCTGCCATAGCCTCTGTTCCCGCAACTGCACCGCCCTTGTTTTCTGCAAGGTTAAGCAGAGAAACAGGCGGAAATACATATCCGTTATTATTTGCAGCAGGCGCATCATTTTCTAATTCTTCTTTAAACTTAATGGTTTCGCGTTCTACATCTATCGGCTCTGCATCTGCCTTTTTAGCTTCTTTTGCCGTGGTTTTAAGCGCTTTTTCCATATTTTCTTTATCCTGTGCACCCTCAGGTTCCTCGGTTTCTTCGGGGATAGGTACATCATGATAACTGCTTACAAGTTTTTTCTTTCTGTCCTCAAGTGTCTGAGGCTTCGGCTTTTCGCTTTCGGGCAAATCTTCATCCACCTCAATGTCAGGGTTGAATCCCTTAATTACACGGAGTTTTTTACCCGATTTTTCCTTGCGCTCAAGTTTTTCCTGGTAAGCGGTTTCCACCTGTGTAGATATAGCCTTGGCAGGCTTTGAAACGGTACTGAACAACTTTATGAGTGTAGTTCCCGTAAGTATCATAAAAAGTACAAATATGAGTAAAATTATGGTGATTGCGGCACCGGTTTTGCCAAATGCAAGGTATAACGGCTGACCTATGAGTCCACCGAAAAATCCTCCGCTTGTGAGTTTTGTTCCTCTTGTATAAGATTCAACAAGATGCTCTGTAAATCTTAACGCATCGTTATGGGATGAGAAAATATCCACCGCGGCGCCTATAAACAACACCATCAAGGTAACCTCAACGGTTTTTGCAATCATAGAATTGCTGACCTTATCTCTAGCTTGCATAATCGATATAAATCCCAAAAGCAAAGGAAAATAATAAACGGTTATACCAAAAACACCAAAAGCGGCATTATGAAGCCAAGCCCAGGCATTCTGACCCTTGATAAAAACAACGCATAAGAAAAATACCGCTAATGCAAATAAAATAACTGCGCTAAGTTGTCTTTTAGCCGCATCGTTCTGCTTTTTTGTATTCTTTTTTGCACCGGAACCTTTTTTTGCTGGCATTTTATCTCTCCTTTATATATTTCAAATCCGCATCTATCTGATTTTTAAGTTCTTGGAGTGTTGAAAACTTCTTTTCCTCTCTTAAAAATGAGATCGGTGTGATTTTCACTTCTTTGCCATATATATCGCCCGAAAAACCCAATATATGGGTTTCACTTATAACATAATCCGATTCATAGGTCGGGCGGATACCTATATCGGTAATACCTGTATATTTTTCCCCGTCGAACTCAACCAAGGTTTTATAAACACCAAACTTTATTTTAACAAGTTCATCGGGATATTTTTGATTTATTGTGGGGAAACCTATTGTTCTGCCGCGTTTATCTCCATTTATAATTTCGGCAGTAAAAGAAAACGGCTCACTCAATAACTTATTTGCTTCTTCAATTTTGCCGCAAGCCAACATTTCCCTTATTAAGGTTGAAGAAACGGGAACACTGTCATAACAAATACAGTTGCGAATTTTAAGTTCAATTCCCTTTGCTTTGCAATATTCTTTTAAAATTTCCGTGTTGCCACCTCCGTTTTTGCCGAAACGGTAATTGAACCCACAAGAAATCAAAGAAGGCGCATATTTTTGGTTTAAAAAATCTAAAAAATCTTTAGCGTTCATATCCTTCACCTTGCTAAATTCAAGCAAGCAGATTTCATCAATACCAATTTTTTTGAGCCTTTCACACTTATCAAGCGCGGTTGTGATAAGTTCTTTTTTACCCGAAAGTTCAGTTTTCGGGGGTGCCGTAAAGGTGACTGCCACCTTTTTATACTCTTTTGGCAGATTTAAAACCTCTCTGTGCCCGATATGCACACCGTCAAAGGTACCAAGTGCTATTGCAGTTTTATTTTGCATAACCTCACTACCTTTCCTTCAACTTTATAATTTATTAATCACACATTTTATACCGATTTGGCTATTCTCGGCATCGGCAAAACCTATTCCCAAAAGTTTTTCACCGTATTTTATTCTGAAAAGTTCATTTGGAATAATATCTGTGACTTTTATTCGGTCAAACCCCAACTGTCCACCGTTGCTAAAACGAATTGCCTGCTTTTCAGTAACCTGTATCTCACGAAGATGCGAAACTGCCGCTTCTTCGCTTAAAAGATAATCTGAAACATTTGTTTCATCAAGATTTTCTAAATTTACACATTCTGAAATATCAATTCCCGAAGCATACGTGCGGCGAAGTGCCGTTAAAGTGGCACCCGTACCTAAATATTCACCAATATCACGCGCTAATGAACGTATATATGTCCCCTTAGAGACATGCACATCTATTTCAAATTCATTTTCATGGTTTAGCGGTGACAAAAGTTTTATACAAAATATTTCAACCTCGCGAGCAGGTATGTCCACAGTTTTACCCTCACGCGCCAAAGCGTAAAGGCGCACTCCGTCTTTTTTCAGAGCGGAATACATAGGCGGTATCTGTGAAATTTTGCCCTCAAAGTGTTTTAGTGCACCTTCAAGGTCAATCTTTTCCCCGTTAACCTCGTTTTGAGATATAACTTCACCTGTTATGTCATCAGTATCGGTGGTAATCCCAAGTTTAACTTTGGCAGTGTAACGCTTGTCCGCATCGAGCATAAGGCTTGAAAGCGCGGTTGCTCTGCCTAATAATATCGGTAGTACACCCGTTGCCATTGGGTCAAGCGTGCCTGTATGACCGACACGCTTTTCGTGTGCTAATCTCTTTATTCTTGAAACAGCAGAAAAAGAGGTTATACCCTCAGGTTTATCAAGCAGTAACAGTCCCTGCATTTGTTTCCTCCAATGCTTTTCCAACAGCGCTAAGCACCTTTTCCTTTACCTCGTCAAGATTTCCTTTAACAGAGGCACCTGCCGCAGCAACATGTCCGCCGCCGCCTAATTGCCTGCAAATTGCACTCGCATCAAGCGGAGGGAATGTTCTTAAAGATATCTTAAATTCTTCGGTATCGGTTTGTTTTAAAGTAACACCTGCTTTTATACCCTCAACACTGCGGGAAATAACAGCAATACCCTCAAGTTCCGTGCCTGAACAACCTGTTTTTTCCTGCATTTCGGCAGTAACGATAAGCAAAAAACATTTATCGTCAAAATGATATTCGGCAGATTCCAGCACCATTTTCTCAAGTTCTATAAGATTTTTAGACTTGGTGTCAAACATAAGACGGTTGATTTCAGCAGCTTCGATATTATAGTCATAAAGTTCTGATGCAATAATATGGGTTTTTGCGGTAACATTAGAGTATTTAAAACATCCCGTATCGGTAGCAAGTCCCGTATATAACGCCTTTGCAGTGATATCGTTAATATTCACCTTCATCTGCTCTATCAGTTCATACATACTTTCCGCAGTTGCTGCGGCAGTATCATCCAGATACAGATTCTCAGCAAATTTTGTATTGGAAATGTGATGGTCAATACAAAGATTAACCTTATCACCAAATTCTTCCTCCAAAGCACCAAGCAAACGCTTATCCGCCACGTCAACAGCCACAACAGTTGCATTTTCTCTGTAAACATGGTCTGTTTTGCGGGCAAAATAATCATATTTTGAGGGAATAACATCAGGACAAAGCACACAAGCAGTTTTCCCAATCTCATTAAGCGCATAATAAAGCGCATAAGCCGAGCCCAAAGTGTCCCCATCAGGCGAGGCGTGGGTTAAGATAATGTAATTATCATGCTTTTTTAAATATGAGGCTGTCTGCTTTAATGAAAGCAGGTTGCAACCTATATTTTCATTACTTTTCATCTTCATTTTCCTCTTTAAACGAGTCGATAATTTTCGAAATATTAGCACTTATATTTATAGAATCATCTGCCACAAAGCGAAGTTCGGGCACCTTTCTGAGTTTAAGTCTTGCACCCAATTCGCGGCGCAAAAATCCAGCGGCTCCCTTTAAAGCTTTGACAGAGCTTACAGTAGCCTCAAAGCCTTCAATTGCGCTTACATAAACAGTAGCGTATGAAAGGTCACCCGAAAGGTCAACCTTAACGATGCTCAAAAGCTTGCTCACGCGAGGGTCTTTCACCTCGCGAAGCAATTCCGAAAGTGCTAATTTTATATCTGAGGTAATTCGACCAATTTTATATCCGGCCATTAATCTCTATACTCCTCCATAATAAAGGCTTCAAAAACGTCGCCTTCCTTAATATCTGCAAACTTATCAAGGCTGATACCGCATTCGTAGCCCTGAGCCACTTCCTTAACGTCATCCTTGAATCTTCTGAGTGAATCAATCTTATCCTCACAGATAACTATACCGTCACGCACAACACGAATCTGGCAAGCACGTGTAACCTTACCGTTTGTAACATAGCTACCTGCAACAGTACCAACACTTGAAATCTTATAAACATTACGAACTTCAACGGTACCGAGGATGTTTTCGCGGAATTTAGGAGCTAACATACCCTTCATAGCGGCTTCAATTTCTTCAATACAATCGTAAATTACGCGGTACATACGCATATCAACACCGTCACGCTCTGCGGCAGCCTGAGCCACTGCATCGGGACGAACATTAAAGCCTACGATAATAGCATTTGAGGTTTGAGCCAACATAACGTCAGACTCATTAACCGCACCAACACCGCCGTGAATTACGCTAACGCGAACTTCATCGTTAGAAAGTTTTACAAGGTTTTCACGCACAGCCTCAACCGAGCCCTGAACGTCTGCCTTAACAATGATGTTAAGTTCTTTAAGGTCACCTTCAGAAAGATTCTGGAAGAGGTTATCAAGAGTTACCTTCTGCTTCGCATTGAAGATTTCTTCCTTAATCTTCTGCTTTCTCTGTTCAACCAACTGACGTGCAAGTCTTTCATCGGATACAGCATCGAACACATCACCTGCATTCGGAGTTTCTGCAAGACCTGTAATCTCAACAGGAACAGAGGGACCTGCCTCTTTAACTTCAACACCGTTTTCATTTGTCATAACACGAACACGGCCAACAGAAGTACCTGCAACGATGATATCACCTGAATTAAGTGTACCATTTTGTACAAGGAGTGAAGCCACAGGGCCTCTACCCTTATCAAGACGTGCTTCGATTACAATACCCTTTGCGCGTCTGTCAGGATTAGCCTTGAGTTCCATCATTTCAGCAACAAGCAATATATTTTCAAGCAAATTGTCAATACCCATGTGTGTTTTGGCAGAAACAGGAACACAGATAATATCACCGCCCCATTCTTCGGGAACGAGTTCATGCTCTGTAAGTTGCTGCATAATACGGTCCGGGTTAGCCTCGGGTTTATCCATCTTATTAATAGCAACAATAATCTGAACCTTAGCGGCCTTTGCGTGGTTTATAGCCTCAATAGTCTGGGGCATAATACCGTCATCTGCGGCAACAACAAGAACTGCAATATCAGTAGCCATAGCGCCGCGCTGACGCATAGAGGTAAACGCTGCGTGACCGGGAGTATCGAGGAATGTGATATCATTTCCGTTACAGTTTACTCTGTAAGCACCGATGTGCTGAGTAATACCGCCAGCCTCGGTATCGGTAACCGCAGTATCACGGATAGCGTCAAGAAGCGAAGTCTTACCGTGGTCAACGTGACCCATTACAACAACAACAGGACTTCTGGGCTTCAAGTTTTCTGCATTATCCTCTGTGTCGTCCATAATCTGTTCTTCGATAGTAACAACAACAGCCTTCTGAATCTTTGCACCCATTTCGGTAACAACGATTTCTGCGGTATCATAATCAATAACCTGATTAACAGTGGTCATCATGCCGAGTTTGAGTAACTCCTTAATAACCTCTGCGGCAGTCTTTTTCATAGCAGCGGCAAGCTCTCCAACCGTGATTTCTTCACCAACGGTTACAGTGATAGGAGTCTTCTTGATACGCTCAAGCTGAATACGGCGCATCTTATCAGCCTCGGTCTCACGTTTAGCACCCTGAGGACGCTTGTAATCCTGTGACTTCTGCTTAATCTTCTGCTTTCTTGAATAGTTATCCTTCATAGAGTTAGCAGGAGCGATGCTCTCATATTTCTCATTGTATTTATCAATATTTACATTAGAAGTACGAGTATCAACATGGCGGATTTCAGCAGGTCCGCGGTTTGGTGCCACACCCGGCTTTTTATCCTTCTTCTGTGAAGTAAAGGGCTTGGGATCCGAAGGCTTATGCTCTTTTTCAGCAGGTTTCTCAGCCTTAACTTCAGGCTTCGTTTCCTTAACTTTTTCTTCCTTTTTAGGAACTTCCTTCTTAGGCTCGGGCTTCTTTTCTGCCTTTTTCTCTTCTGCCTTATTTTCAACCTTAACTTCGGGTTTCTTTTCTACTTTAGGTTCAGCTTTCTTTTCTTCAGCTTTCTTCTGAACAGGCTTTTCTTCTGCTTTCTTTTCAACCTTTTTCTCAGCAGCTTTTTCAGCCTTTTTAGGCTCTGCCTTGGGTGCGGTTTCACCATTCTGAGCGGCAGCAGCAGCCTTTAACTGCTCTAAAATAGCCATCTGTTCGGCAAGTTTCTTGTTCTTTTCTTCTTCTCTTGCCTTCTTTGCCATTTCGCGGGATTCCTCACCGGTAGCAAAATATTCCTTGAAATTTTTAACCGAATTTTGAGCTGTAAGCTTTTCAAAAACAAGACCAATTTCAGCCTCGTTAAGAGCCGCACCTGATTTCTTTTCGTTTCCTGTGATTTCGGTTATTATTGCTATTAAATCCTTAGATTTCATATTAAAATCTTTGGCAAGGTCGCTGATTTTATATTTATTTGTCATTAGCAAATTCTCCTTCAAATATGCGTTAGTTTTGCGCCTTCAATAAGGCCTCGGCAAATCCCTTATCATTAACAGAGATAATGCCACATTTTCGTCCCACCGCATCTGAGACATCTTTTATGGTAACACCTTCAAGTATTATATGCTCGGTATTTGCCTTATCGGCAAAAAACACGACTTCCTTGCGGCTTTTTTCCGAAATATCCTCTGCAATTACTACAAGTTCGGATTTTCTGATTTTCAAGGCCGAAACAGTGGCTTCAAATCCGTAAGCCAATTTTCCTGCCTTTGCCGCAAAACCTAAAAGTGACAGTATTTTACTCATTGTTTTTAAGCTCCGTTTCAAGCTGGTTATATATTTCCTCTGAAACCCTCATTTCGAATGCACGTGAAAGAGCATTGGTTTTGCGCGCTTTCTCAAAACATTCTGAGGATTTGCAAATATATGCTCCTCTGCCGTTAAGTTTTCCCGTAGTGTCAAGCTTGATTTCGCCCTCAACGGTTTTCACCACACGAATCAAATCGCGCTTAGGCTTCATTTCGCGGCAAGCGGTGCACATTCGCATAGGAATCTTTTTAACTGACATAGCCAAAACTCCTTAACTGTTAATTCGGTTATTCGCCGAAAAATCCGCTTTCGGGATGAATATCAATCTTCCAGCCGGTGAGCTTAGCAGCAAGGCGTACATTCTGACCCTTATTACCGATAGCAAGTGACAACTGAGCCTCGGGAACACTGGCTTTACAAACCTTGGGTTCTTCACTCATAATCTCAACCTTAGCCACCTTAGCGGGTGAAAGAGCTTCTGCAACAAATTCAACAGGATTTTCACTGTATTTAACAATGTCAATCTTTTCGCCTGCTAATTCTTCAACAATCTGGTTTACACGAGCACCCTTGGGACCGATACAAGAACCAACTGCATCAATTTCAGGGTCAGGAGACCAAACCGCAATCTTGGTTCTGCTTCCTGCCTGACGAGAAATAGCCTTGATTTCAATGGTACCGTCAAAAATTTCGGGAACTTCGGTTTCAAACAAACGCTTTACAAGACCCGGGTGAGTACGTGAAAGCATAATTCTTGCACCCTTTTCGGTATCCTTAACATCAACAACATAAACCTTGATATGGTCGCCCTCTTTGAGAACCTCATCGGGAACCTGCTCAAGTTTCGGGAGTGTTGCATCACTATGACCGATAGAAAGTATTGCATTTCCGGTCTTGGGGTCAATTTTCTGAACAACTGCGGTTACAAGCTCGCGGTTAAAGCTCTGGAACTCAGCCAAAGTCTGACCCTTTTCAGCTTCTCTTACACCCTGACGGAAGTTGTTTTTAGAATTTTGAGCCACAACTCTTCCAAACTTTCTGGGGTCTAACTTAATGTCAACAAAGCCTTGTTCAATGCTTGCAGGGTCAATAGCTGCCGCGTCCTCACGTGAAATTTCAACATAAGGGTCAAAAACCTCATCAACCACAGTTTTGCGTGCGGTTACTGTGAAAATCTTATTTTCAGGATCTATAACGCAGGAAACAATGTCATTTCCACCGTAATCTTTACGTGCTGCAACTGTGATAGCCTCGGCAAACTTATCAGCAATAAACTGCTGGGGAATGCCTCTTTCTTCTTCCATAAGTCTTAATGCTTCAAAAAACTCGTTGTTATCGATTTCTTTTTTCACACTTTTCTTTGCTCTTGCCATTTTTCTAAATTCCTCCAAACAATAGTTATATATAAAGTTAATTTTTTACTTATTCAAAATCGCACAGATTTGCTTTTGAGATATCTTTAAGACCTAATTCAAGCTCATTTCCGTCAACCTCAAGCAAAATTTTCTCATCCGCGCTTTTTAAAATGCCCACAAATTCTTTTTTACCGTCAATCGCCTTGTAAAGCTTGATTTTAACGGTTTCGCCAACCATTTTAACGAAATGCTCAGGGCGAGTGAGTTCTCTTTCAATTCCGGGTGAGCAAACCTCAAGATAATAAGAAGCATCAATCGGGTCAGCCTCGTCAATAATCGGGTCAATCGCGTGAGAAACATTGGTACAATCATCAATGCTTATGCCTTCCGCCTTGTCAATAAAAACCCTCAAATACCACGAAGCTCCTTCTTTGAGATAACGCACATCCCAAAGTTCAACACCGCAAGCCTCAACTGTATCTTTAATAAGGGTGTACACCCTCTCGGCAGCACTTGCCATTCCTTCATCTCCTCCAAAACAAAAGTGAGCGGGTTGCCCCACTCACCTTTCTAAAGTCTTTACCTTATTATAACACAAGAATCTTCAAAAATCAAGTATAATTTATTTTCTTTTACCTAAAACAAATCTCTTAACTTTGCCAAGAAATGGTCTTAATTTCTTTTTCCAGAAAAAACGCAACCCATAACTGTGACCGATGTATAAAGAATAAAGTTTATATTTAAAACTCTTTTTGCAGTTTACATATTTTCCTTCGCG
>JAZTXU010000108.1:0-4716 GCA_045636565.1 Acutalibacteraceae bacterium | reverse complement strand
GGTGCCCATTCTCTGTAAACCCAGCCGCTACGGGTACGGTGAAAGCCGAAATAATTGTGACCGTTAGCGAAATTTTTTAACTTCTTGCAGCCGTTTAAAAGTTCTTTCCTTTTATTGAGAAAAAGCTCTGTTCTTAAATTGATATCATTTTCAAAGGGTGCCAAATAAGGATCGATTTCCAAAATTCTTTTTTTTGTACATGAGTTCATTCTAATTCCCCCAATTCAGAACTATTATATCATATATTGGTAATAGATTTCAATAAAATCTATATATTATGTTTTTTAAAAATTGAAAACACACTAAAACTTGCGATGGTTTCAGTTTAAATAGCGAGCATAAAGGGTCAGAATTCCTTTAATATAAAAAAAGAAGCCATACCTCAAGGTTATAGCTTCTTTATTGCAAAATAGCGACTAAAAGTAGCGTGAGTAGGGTAAGAAAGACTAAAAGTAATATTTCGCCTATTCCTGCTTCACGCACCGAAGGTGTGCTTCTCGTGCGGCAAGGCATACTTAGTTGAAAGGGATAAATTCGCTTCGCGTATTTACTGCTCGACGACCGTTTGCGTTGCAAACAGTACCCGTCATCGCACCGCTCAACTACAAAACAGTTCCCCGAACTGTTTTGCTTAACGTATCGCGCCCTCACAGGGTTCGAATCCCTTTCTCCATAAAAAGAAATAAAGCACCACATCAAAAGATGCAGTGCTTTATTTGGCACGCTGAAAGGGATTCGAACCCCCGACCCTCTGCTTAGAAGGCAGATGCTCTATCCAACTGAGCTATCAGCGCAGATGTGAATTTCACAACATTTGGCATTATAACACATCTTGATTAAATAATCAAGTGTTTTTTGAAAAAACTTTAAAGATATTTTTAATTTAAATCTTCTTATACTGGAGCGCCAGTTCGGTTTTATATATTTCTTGAACTGCCTGTTTGTCAGAATTGATTACGATATAGGTGTAAATAGAATCAAGAATTGTGAGCTGGGCAATTCTTGAACTGATAGCAAGTATTGAATGCTTGGTTTCCATAGCTTTGGTAAATAGGGAATAGTCACACGCCTCAACAATAGGGGAGTTGCCGTAATTGGTTATGCAAACGGTTGTTGCTCCGCCGATTTTTGAAAGTTGCATAGCCTCAATTATATCCTTTGATGAACCCGAATGAGATATACCTATGGCAACGCTGTTACGGTCAAGGTGGGAAGCAATTATTGCTTGCATATGATTATCGCAACAGACCTGTGCGTTCAGTCCTAACCTTAAAAATTTATGTGCGGCATCCTGCGCTATTGCGGCAGAATTTCCAAGCCCGAAAACCACTATTCGTTTGGCGTTCATAATTGTATTCGCAACGGTATCAAGCAGTTTTGCATCAAGTACCGTTTCGGTGTTGTTGAGGGATGCCAAAATATCGTTTGTTCTTTTTTTGAAAATATCATAGCAGGAATCATCCTTGGTGATTTCGTTGCTGATGGTTGATGCGGCATTAATTTCTCCGGCTATTCCGATTTTAAGTGCCTGATAACCTGAGTAACCGAGTCTTCTTGCAAAACGTACTACGGTTGCATTGCCGCAATCGCACTTTTTGGCAAAATCATTTATAGAGTCACCGATTATGCTCTGGGTGTTGTTAAGTATGTAATCGGCGATTTTTTTCTCTGCAGGTCCCATTTCTTTACTCAAAAAACGGATTTTATGTAAAATTGATTCCATTTTGACACCTCAAATGAAAATTATTTTCATTATTATAGCACATTTTTTAAAAAAATCAAAGAAAAATGAAAAATTTTTTCATTTTCTCTTTAAATTTTTGGTTTTATAGTGTATAATTCAAGTGTATTTGGTTATTAAAACCTAAAATTTAAGGAGATGTAGAAATGCAGTATCAGATGAACGAATTTTTATTTGCAATGATTCTCACAGAACTTGAAGATGCAGTTGGTAAGGAAAACTGCTCAACCAGAGCTATTGACAAGGCAACCCACAGTGTTGACTATTATTGGTTGTCCCGTATGTGGGCTGACAGAGGCGAGCGTATGCCCGAGGCAGATATTATTGTTTGCCCCTTGGATGCAACCGAAGTTTCAAAGGTTTTAAAAATCGCTAATTATTATAAGATTCCCGTAACCACTTGGGGTGCAGGTGGCGGCTCACAGGGTGGTGCGCTTCCTGTTTGCGGCGGTATTATTCTTGATACCAAGAGAATGAACAAAATCTATGAAGTAAACACCGAGGCTATGTACATAGAGTGTGGCACAGGTGCTATTTATAAGCATATTGAATGGGCAGCAAATGAGGTTGGCAAGGCAACAATGCATTATCCTTCTTCACTTACTTGTTCAACTGTTGGTGGTTTCTTGGCTCACCGCGGTATTGGTGTTTGCTCAAATAAATACGGTAAAATTGATGATATGGTACTTCAAATGGAGATTGTTCTTCCTAACGGAGATATCATTTATACTTCACCCACACCGAAACATGCAGTAGGCCCCGACCTTAACCAGATTTTCATCGGTTCAGAGGGTACTCTCGGTATCATCACAAAGGCACAGATTCGTATTTACGACCAGCCCGAAGAAAGAAGATTCAGAGCTTTCTTGTTCCAGAATATGGATATGGCATTCAAGGCTTCAAAGGAGCTTTTACAGAAGTTTAAGCCCTCTGTTATGCGTCTTTATGATGAAGCAGAAACCGCTTCTCTTATTAAGAAGGTTGTTGGTGTTGAGCGTAAGGGTGCGTTTATGAATATCGCTTATGAGGGCGATACTCGTATGGTAAATGTTGAAGAAGAAATTCTTCTTGAAACATTTGCAAAATACGGTGCAGAAGATTTAGGCTCAGAATACGGCGAAAAATGGTGGAAAGAAAAGATTACATTCTTCTATCCCGGTCACGCTTTGGATTTGCCTAAGCTTTACGGCACAATGGATACTATTGCTCCTTACGGCAAGATTGATAAAATCTATTATGCTATGAAGGAAGCAATAGAAACTAAATATCCTTTTGCTAAGTTTATTGCTCACTTCTCACATTGGTATGAGTGGGGCGCCATGATGTATGACCGCTTCATTATTGAAGAAGAATTTGTACCGAAGGACCCCGTAGAAGCGTTAAAACTTCATCAGGATATCTGGACCACCGGTATTCGTGCAGCACTCGATAACGGCGGTGTTGTAAACGATCATCACGGTGTTGGTATTAAGCTTGGTAGATTTGTTCGCGAGCAGTATGGTCCCGCAATGCAGGTACTTGAAGGAATAAAGAAAAATCTTGACCCCAACGGAATTATGAATCCGTTCAAGCTCGGTCTTTAATATAAGGGAGGAAATATAACTATGATTATGTCAGAAAAATGTAAAGCGCATGTTGATTCCTGCCGTTTTTGTTGGATGTGTCATCACATTTGTCCTATCGGTAATGCTACCGGTCAGGAAAGAAATACAGCTCGTGCCCGTGCTCTTGGTATTTCACTTGTAAACCGCGAGGCTATTGACCTTAGTGAAATTATGGATAATATTTACGAATGTTCTACCTGCGGAGCTTGTGTTCACGATTGCACCACAGGTTGGGACCCCGTAATGTTTACCAAGGAAACAAGACTTCAAGCAGCGCTTGACGGTAAACTCCCCGAATATATAAACAAATTGGTTGCAAATTGTATTGAAACCGGCAACGCTTACGGAAAGACTACTGCTTGTGACTGTTTGACAGAACCTATAAAGGCTCATTCTGATAAAAAGGATACACTTCTTTTATTGGGTGTTGATGCTAAATTTATGGTATGCGAGCAGGCAAATAAGGCTATTAAGGTTCTTGATAAAGCAGGTGAACAGTTCACAGTTCTTGAAAACGAACCGGCTTCAGGCGCTCAACTCGACTTCCTTATCGGTGCCGCAAACGAAACAAAAGCACAAATGGAAGAATGTGCAAAGGTACTTAACGAATACAAGACAGTTGTGGTTTATGACCCCAACGATGCAAAGGCTATAAAGCAGCTTTACAAGGAATACGGCATTGAAGTAAATGCTAATGTTGTTACATATACAAGCTTTGTTGCAGGTCTTTTAAGAGAAAATAAGCTTGAGGCTAAAAACAACGGTAAGGCTGTTGTTTTCCAAGATCCTTATCAGCTTTCTCGTGATCTCGAAGAAACCGAAGAAGCACGCGAGATTGTTATGTCTTACGCAGTTCTTGGAGAAATGCTCTTAAACCGCGGTGAAACAGTTTGGGCAGGTAATATCCTTATGGCTCAGTATTTGCCCGATGTTATGAAACTTGTGGCAAAACGCAGAATTTTCAATGCAACAAGTGTTGGAGCAGAGAATATTGTTACTGCTTGTGTTTCTGAATATGCTTCACTCAAAGCAGTTGCAGAGGAAGTTGAGATTATTTCTATTGAGGATTTAATTTTAGGAGAGTAATTATGTTAGTTGATTTAAAGAAAATTATCGGTATGGCAGAAGAGGGCGGTTACTGTATTCCCGCATTTAATGTTTATAACACCGAAACTGTTATGGGTGTTATAAAGGCTGCCGAAGAAGCAAAAGCTCCCGTTATTATTCAGGTTTACCCTCGTCTTATAAACGATGAAGTTGGTTATTATTTAGCTCCTGCTATTTTGGCTGCTGCTAAAAAGGCAAGTGTTCCGGTTTGTTTCCATCTTGACCATGGCGCTACCGAAAAAGAAATTCAAAGAATTTTATATT
>JAZTXU010000107.1:0-1587 GCA_045636565.1 Acutalibacteraceae bacterium | reverse complement strand
AAGCCATAGATGCAAAGGCATTTTGGATAGATTTGAACTAACGAAGCACTTGAAAAATTCACAAACTTATGGTATAATGAATATGCAGTTGGATTCAATCCCGACTTTAAACTCAACCCAAGACTAAACAAGGAGGCTATTTATGAAAAGATTAGTTTATTACGCGCTATTGTCGATTTTAATTTTATCGATGCTTCTTTTATCAAGCTGTTCCGCATTGATGCCTCAAAAACAACCCAAAATTGTAAATACCTATCCGGAAGAAACCGCTCCTTCACAGGTCATCAAAGCAGGTGAACAATGGGCATTGCTGCGCAGCACTTACGGAGGTCAAAACTATACGATCTCTATCGGAGAAAATTCAAATTCAACAAACGATATTTATTCAGTCAGTGACGTTAGTATTTGGTATTTCGAAGCCAATAAAAACGGCATTGTATGGTGTGAAAAATCACAAGAGTTCTACACTTACAAGATTTACGTATTTGAAACGCAAAAAGTTGAAACCGTTTTCCAAGTGGCCGTTGATAAGGGATATCAACCGCAAAACATCGGTATTTATCTCAATAACGTTTATTACTGCGTTATCAATTATGATAGTCACGAGGTGCAGGTAATTGCATACGATATCACCACAAAGGCAACGAGTGATGTTTACAAGGTTAATTTTGACGAAGCGAAGCAACCTTATTCCATCAACTTGGAGAATGAATATTTGAGTGTTGTATGCTCTGAGCAAATTAAGGTGCTTAATCTTCAAAACAACGAAACGGTGTTTGATTCCGCTTTGCCCGAAGCTATTAAATATGTATATAGCGTTTCCTACGATAGCAAAAACGATACCTGCGCTCTTTACTATGCCGACAATGACAGCGAAGATATTGGTATTTTGAAAGAGGGACAAACCGAAATTGCTTCTGTTTTTACATTCTCTCAAAATCACTACGCTTATCAGGATAAAATTGATTGCCATGACGGACATATCTACTGGATCGCACAAGCAAATGTATCCGGTGATGTAACCGACCATTATAAGTTTATTGATTATAACTATTTAGACCATAAACCTACAGAAATTGACAGAACGTTCAGTTTCTATCGCAACGAAAGCGAGTTGTATTTGCTCCGATTTAACAAAAACGGAGATTATACTCATATTGATTTGTGTCAGCCTTAATACATATGACTCATTTACAAGCATGGCGTTAAAAGTCCGGTAGGTCGCGGATACTTTTAACCCCCATCATCGCCAAGGGGGCAGTGTACCCTCTGCAAAATCCATGTGCATCTAAATTGGCCACTACGGTCGGTTGCATCTAAATTGGACACTCATCCCAACACAAAAGGGCACCCACTCGGGTGCCCTTTTGTGTTGGCTGGGATAGCGCAAATCACGGAGCGAAGCGGAGCTACCCAGCTATTTCGAGAGATTTCTCCTGCTATATCACTTATTTTATATCACTCTTAAAAAACTTCTTCATGTACAACAAAAGAAGTACACCTAAAATCGGGAAAATAGCTGCGATCAGCATACCGACCTTAAATCCTACCTGCTCCGGAGACAAGGATAAACTGCTCCCAAAAGTC
>JAZTXU010000106.1:0-7101 GCA_045636565.1 Acutalibacteraceae bacterium | reverse complement strand
AAATTTAAAATTCTTTCGCTGCAAGACATATTAAATCAACTCCTTATTTTAGATTATACAATATTGACTATTTCGTATCAATGATGTATAATTATTAAAAAATTGATTTATAATGCTTTTTTAGAGGTGTGTTTATGGTTGTATTATCTGTTGACACAAATGCGGTCTTGGATAAAAACTTTAGTATTCATCTTAAAGATGGCAGAAAAAACTTCCTTTATGTGCTTTTTAAGGCTGAGACTATGGTATATACTGAAGGGGAATATGTTTTTGTGAAAGCGGGAACAGGTATTTTATATGATAAAAATAAAATACAGAGCTATTATTGTTGTGATGAATTCGAATTCAATCACGATTTTTTGTTATTTGATACGGAAAATGCGTATGAGGATTTAATTGTTTCTGAAATTCCAAAGGGTAAACCTTTTGTTCACGCCTTCCCTGATTCATTGTCTGATGCATTAAAAGATATAAAGTCCGAAGTGATGAACACCTCAAAATATCAAAAAGAAATACTTTCAAATAATGGTATAAACTTTATTTATAAGTTGCTTAATGATATGAATTTTACGGTGCAGAATAATAATTTCAAAAGAAATTATTTCAATTTCAATAATCTTAGAAATGAAATATATAAATATCCGAATGCCAAATATTCGGTTGAAAATGCGTCAAATAGACTTCATTTAAGCAGGCATTATTTTATGCATTTATATAAAGATTTTTTTGGGGTTACATTTGCCAATGATATTATAAATGCAAGAATTGAAATGGCTAAAAAGCTTCTCGTGATTTCAAATATGAAAATTTTTGAAATTGCCGAAAAATGCGGATATGAAAACACAGAGCATTTTATAAGACAGTTTTCAAAAATTACGGGTGAAACCCCTCACAAATTCAAAGCAAGTAAATAGCTTTTATATTACGGTTTACTTACTTTAGTGAAATCTCAATAAATAATATGATTTTGTTCAGAAAAACCTCATAAACCATTCAGTTGAGTTGTTTGTAAGGTTTAAAAGGTGGTGCGAGTAAGGGGACTTGAAGAAAACATCTATGTTTAATTTCTTGTTATTTGCTTACATAAACGTATGTTTAAAGGTTTTTTAGAGCTATCAACATACATTGTATTACACATTATTTCATAAAAACAAAGAATAAATAAAGAACACAGATGGTTAAGAATATTTATTTGTATTAATTGAATTTTAAATTAGGAGTTTTATGTTATGAATAAAAATATGGTTTCTTCGGTTGAAAGGTACATTCCGGAAAATTATAATCAGGTGGCATTAAAAAAACCTAAAATTCGCAAACTCGGCACTATTCTTTGCGATATGGTTGAAACCACTCCCATAGTTTTTAAAAATGAGTTATACCGTTTTGAATCTGTGCGCCCTTGTAACGTGAACGAAACTAACGATGTGGGCAGTTCATATTTTCCTTTTGGAAAAACCACAGTTCCGCCGTTTTTTTGGCACATATCAAGCACCGCTTGAATTTTTTCGGTTTGAAGTTCCCGACTGTAAGGATTGACACCATAGTCGGTAAGTATGAATTTTTCCATAACGGAACCTCCGGGTTATTTGCTGTATAATTTTAATTCTCTCGGTGTGCAATTAAAATGTTTTTTAACAACACGGGCAAAGTATTTCGGGTCGGAAAATCCACTTTTTTCAGCAGCGACTTCAATGGGTATTCCGCAAGAGATAAGATTGCGCGCGTGTTCAAGTTTTAGTGATGCGATGTATTCAATAGGTGTTTTTTGATAAAAGGTTTTAAATAGTAATCTTAAATTAGTGGCGCCAAGTCCTGCGCTTTTGCAAATTGCTTCTATCGAAAGATTCGGGTCGGTATAGTTTGAATTAATAAACGAAACGGCGTTTAAGAAATATTCGGGTGCTTTTTCCTTGGTTTCGTTTTCACAAATTTCACCTAAAATTGAATATAATTCTGCCATTATGCGAGCTTGGTATCCGGGTTTTTTATTTTGCCATATCGAATGAGCTCGCAAAAAGCTTTCATAAATCAGCTCCGAATTAGAAAAGGAATAAACCTCAGGGCAATTATCGGTTTTAATGGTTTTAAAATGTATAACTAAAATTTCATTATTAGAAAATTCCGATTGATAAGATAAATTTTGCGGAAGATATAAAACATTGTTTGGGGAGATATTATATTTTTCACCATTTGCCGTTATTGTGCCTGATCCGTTTATTCTAAAGGATAAAGCCGAAAACTGGCGAGATGGAATATTAAATATTCCGCCCTCCCACGCCATACGGTCAACACTCAATATTTCGGTTATGGTATTTTTACAATCATATATCATAAAACTCACCTCGGGGATATTTTAACATATTTAGTTGGAAATTTCAATGATGAAAAATCCACCTTTTGTGTTGAAACATGGGTTTAATACGCGTATGCATGAAATTATAATGAACTCGAGGTGTTAAAAATGCAAGAACATTTTACTTTAAATTTAAAAACAACAGCTTATGCCAACGAAAAAATGAACAATAAAACTGTTAAAAATCTTTGGAACAGTTTCACACTGACTGAGGGTGAAATTGAAATTATTCCAACAGAACAGTTTATTTTTAAAATAGGAAATACCGAAGTTCCAACACTTGAAGAAGGGAGCGAATATGCTCTCACGGTGGATAGTAACGGAATTGCTATTATCGGTGAAAACTATGGTGGATTAATGCGTGGATTTTATTCGCTTATAATGAAAATTGAGCAGATTGATTTTCATTATGCGGTAAAATATATGTTTGAACAAGGAAAATATAAAATAAAAAACAGAATGATATTTTATTGCATTTTTCCTGAAACCGATTTGTATTTTATGAAGAAGGCGGTGCGCCTTGCGGCACTTTGTCAATATACCCATGTAGTTATTGAGTTCTGCGGTATGCTGAAATATGATTGCTTAAAGGAGCTTGCTTGGCCCCACGCTTATACCAAGGAGGAAGCAAAATCACTCATCAATGATTGCCATGAGCTTGGAATTGAGCCTATCCCAACATTTAATCAGTTGGGTCATGCTTCGGGAGCGCGTGAATGTTACGGAAAGCATGTTATTTTAGAGCAAAATCCAAAGCTTCAATATCTTTTCACCCCTGATGGTTGGGCTTGGAATATCACTTCCGCCGTTACCAAGGAGCTTTTGAGAAATATTCGTAAAGAACTTTATGAGGTTTTCGGCGAGGGAAGTTATATACATATAGGTTGCGATGAGGCTTACCATATATCTAAAAACGAAAATTTAAGAAAGCTTTTGCCGCAGTATTTAAATGAAATCACTAATGAAATTGAGGCAGAGGGCAGAAGGCCGATGCTTTGGATGGATATGCTTCTTGAAAAGGATGCGTTTAAGGATTGTTATTCAGTAGGCGAGCCTAATGAGGCAGAGCAAATTCGTAACGCCACCGCGAAGTCAACCGTTTTTGTTGATTGGCAGTATGATAGTTTTGATGTTCCCATTCCATCCCTTGAATTTTTAAAGAACAGCGGCAGAGATGTTATGGGTGCGCCGTGGTTTAATCCTGTTAATTATAATGCACAGATTGAAAGTGTTGCAGAGCTTGATTTACACGGCATTATGTTAACCACTTGGCACACTTTGAAGAATGATATGCAACATATTTTCAGCTTTGCAAAGTTGTTTGGTGCTAACACATTTTTCTGGAGCGAATACAGTAACGCACGTGTTGAAACCTCAAATATTCTTCGCCGTGTAAGTTTTGAAGGTAACACTTATGAGGATTGCGGATGGTCAAGAACACAGATAGAGGTATAATATGATTGCGCTGATATATGTTTGTAACGTTTTATGCTCAGCGGGTCAGTCTGCCTTTACAAAGCAATATGCCAAAAAGAAAGGCAGTTCGGTGATTTTTAATGTCAATAAGGCGTTAATGGGAACGGCTTTATTTCTTGTAATGGGGCTTTTAAGCGGTTTTTCTTTGAATATACCTACAATATTGTTTGGTACGTGTTACGGTCTGTCGCTTTATGTTTCAATGATAGCAGGCTTTAAGGCACTTTCAATGGGACCTATGGCTTTAACAAGTGTAATATCCTCATTTTATTCGGTGATTCCGTTTATTGCGGGTATTTGTTTTTGGAACGAAGCTTTAACACCTTATAAAGTGACAGGAATTATTTTGGTGTTGTTTTCGATTCTACTTATTAATGCTAAAAAAGAAAACGGTTTTTCTTACAAGTGGTTAGTATATACAATCATTTGCTTGACAGCAAACGGTGTTTGTGCTATAATCCAAAAAATGCATCAACTTGAATATCCCAAGCTTTACCGTACCGAATTTATGTTTTGGGCATTGTTATGCGTGTTAATAATTTTATCGGTAGTTATGTTTGGTAAACCCGCAGAAAAAAGGTCGTTTAAATTTAGTTTTTTAGGTCTGACTTCAGGCTTTTTGAATTGCTCGGCTAATTTTATTGTGCTTTATCTTTCTTCAACTGAAAATGCATCTGAGCTTTTTCCAATAGTTTCAATAGCTAATATTATGGCTGTGTGGGCAACAGGGGTTGTCTTTTTTAAAGAAAAGTTAAAGCTTTTTCAAACAATTGGTTTAATAGTAGGAGTGGCTTCGGTTGTTTTACTTAAGCTTTAATTTTAAAAATAGAGGAGATTTTTTATGAGTAATATATATGAAATTTCATCGGTTGAAAAGTATAATCCTGAGATGTATCGCAAGGTGGCATTAAAGCGCCCTAAAATTCGTAAACTCGGCACTATTCTTTGCGATATGGTTGAAACCACTCCCATAGTTTTTAAAAATGAGTTATACCGTTTTGAATCTGTGCGCCCTTGTAACTTGAACGAAACTAACGATGTGGGCAGTTCATATTTTCATTTTGTTAATGTTCGCACAAATTATGCTACAAAACCATTTGCATTCAATTACCATTTTGGATCGGCTTATACCGATGGTGAGTATATGTACGCTGTGGGGACAAAAGGTTTGCAAGAGCCTTCGTATTTGCAGGCAAGCAATATTATTAAGATTTTTAGGTCAAAAGATTTAGAAAACTTTGAAGAATTTAGTGAAATTGTTTTCCCGGAGGATACCACGACTTATAATACAGGCATCTGTAAAAAAGATGGCGAGTATATAATGCTTATTGAAACTAATAAACCGCTTAATTTTCACTTCCGTTTTGCCAAGTCAACCGATATGAAGAATTGGACAGTATTAGAGGAAAACTACCGTTTCCACGAGCAACCGAGATATGCGGGAGGTCCGGCTATTTACACAATCGAAGGCGACCCATATTACTATGTGCTATATTTAGAGGCTTATCATGCTTCGTATTTTATGAACTGTATTGCAAGAAGCAAAGATTTATCTCATTGGGAATACAGTCCTCTTAATCCTATTCTTATGTTTGATGATGAAGAAGATAAGAAAATTGCGAGCCATTTTTTAACCGAACACGAAAGAGAACGAATTGAACGCGCGGTTAATGTTAATAACAGCGATTTAGAGCTTTGCGAATTTAACGGCAGAACAATTATGTATTATAGCTGGGGCTCACAAACAGGAATCGAATTTTTGTCAGAAGCGGTATATGAGGGTAAAATGAAAGATTTTTTGCAGAGCTTTTTTGCGAAGTGAGAATATAAAATAAACTTTAAACGGTCAAGGTTTAGTGTAAAACCTTGACCGTTTTTGAGTGGCTTCGTTTTCATATGAATTTGTGTGAAATTTCGTGTGAAGTTGTTTGAAATTTTCGTATCTTTTAAGATGAATTTATGATGCGGAGAATCAGTAAAAAATCTTGAAAATCAAATAAAACAAAAAAGACCTACCCAAAAGGTAAGTCTTTCAAATGGTGCGAGTAATGGGACTTGAACCCATACGTCAAAGACACACGCCCCTCAAACGTGCCTGTCTGCCTATTCCAGCACACTCGCAAATTTTAGCGCCTTTTTACCGCGCCTAAACATTATATCAAACTTATATCGTAATGTCAACAAAAATTTTATATTTTTTTAAAATAATTTTTGAAAAATTAAAAACACTTATAAAATAGCACATATTACCGGCAAACATTAAGAAAAATTTGTGATAATAGTTTTTGTGAAGAAATTTCACACGATATAATTCAAGCGAATTTCCGGTCGGGAATTTTATTGCGTTTTATAATGGAAAGATAATTAATTCTATTTGAAAATTGTAATTTTGAAACCAAACATCAAGTAAAATAGAATAAATCCCCCAATGTTTGCAGGTTTTCACAAATCCCGTAGGGGGATTTGTCGCAAAAGCATCGACAAAGTCGCTACTTTTGCGACAGTTGATATTAAAGACTGTTTTTTAAGGGTTAAAAGGTTTATTTTGGAATTTTAATTTCAAATAATTTAGTCTTTCCAAACAAAATGGTAGTTAATAGATTCTCCACCGTCGACAAGAATACTCTGACCGGTACAGAAGGTGTTGGTTACGGTAAGAAAATACGCCCATTCGCCAATTTCTTCCGGAGTGGCCCATCGTTTCAACGGAGTTTCATCCATAATTTGTTGCCAAAGCACAGAGTCGTTTATAACACATTCGTTGAGCGGTGTAATAACTCCACCGGGGTCAAGACTGTTGCAGGTTGCACCGTATTTTGATATGCGCAGCGCAACGTTCTTTGTGTATGCAAGTATTCCTCCTTTGCTGGCACAATATTCAGGGAACTCTGCACCGGTATGTGCACTGGCAGAGCCAATATTCAAAATTGAATGTATGTTTGGTTGAATTCCGTATTTTTCGGTAATATGAATTAGCGCTTTTAAGTTAATATTGATGTCGTCCTCGTTTTGAGTTCCGGCATTGTTGATTAAAATTTGTACTTCTTCAATATCGGGCAGATGTTCGTAATCTCGAACATCACATTGATGATGAGTATAATTTCTGTTGGTAATTGTTTTTGCTTGACGATCAATTCCGAAAACTATATGACCGTCACGAAGGAAACGTTCGGCAACTGCTTTTCCGATTCCTTGTGAAGTTCCGGTGATTAATATTTTCATTATAATTTTCCTCCGTTGATAAATGTGATGTATTCCTGTCCAACGTTATG